>CANNNN010000089.1 GCA_947506075.1 Methylococcaceae bacterium | reverse complement strand
CTCCAAAATTTGATATCCACAGATTGACTATTAAATTTTCCTTTAATTACTTCATCATAAGTAAATGATTCACTCCCTCCCTCAGTAAATACCATTAAATCAACGCCATAAAACATTGCCAAATTAGACAGGCCTGATTTTGTCCGAATAAATGACATTAGAATAACGTCTCCATGTCAAATACTTTATTTCCAAATCTGCTAACCACATCAGGAGAATGAGTCGCAAAAATAATTTGAGCTTTTGGATTTAACGCCAATAGATTATCTACTAAGCTTTCTTGCCACCTAACATGTAATGATAATTCAGGTTCATCAGCAATATAAATGCACAGTTTGTTTTCTTGTAAAAGTGCTTCTCCTAGAACAATCAAAAGCTGTTTTTCACCCGAAGAAAGAAGTTTTAAAGGTAAGTATTTCTCTGATTGCGTAAAGACATTAAGTTCGTTTTGATCATTAATGATAAATGTCTTTCTTTGAACTAAATCATTAATGATATTAAGAAAGGTTTCGCGAGGCTTAAATATTTCATCCCTTTTTTTTATTAAAACCTTCCAGTCATCAATAATCTGGTCTATTCGATTATTTAGAACAATTGCAGCCACATCCGTATTTGTCAATTCATCACTATTTGACAGTTTTTCAGTTGCCTTTTGTAAAGTCGTAAAGTGGTTATCTACTCTTGTTGTATATTTTTTTACATCTAAATTAAATTGCTTAAAAATAGCACTTAATGCCTTTTTTCACCTTCAAGATCCAGTTCAGCGTTTGGGCGAAATAACACTCGTTGGTTTTTTCCAACAAGCATGGATAAAAATATAGCCTCTTGGAACTTTTCAAGTAGAATTGAGCCATGCCGACCTAAAGTTGAAAAATATCTAACAAGTCTATTTGAAAGCTCATCTAATTTTCGGTCAACAGTTGACTCAAAAACTTTGCGCTCCCTTTCATCAATAGGTGATGCTCGATGAACGGATAACCAACTAACTTGAGCAAGTTGATTTAAATGCTCGACTATAGAGTTACCGTACATCTTACGCATTTCTCTAGAAAGCATATGACGCGGGACGTCTCGATACATCATTCTTTCTTGAAAGTCATCCAAGGAATAAATTATTGCTTTTTCGCTTGCACTGTTTTTTATTCTGTACTCGATAGCTCTAAAAGGAGACCCGTCAATTGCTTTTTTAATAACAATTACTTCTGGTTTTTTTCGACCTTCAGACTCTTTAAGAGTAATTGTGATACTTTCAAATTCTATTCGATCTAAAGTTGAAAAATCTGCTATCAAAGCAGAAACAATCAAATTAATTACAGTTGTTTTCCCTGATCCATTGATACCTATCAAGAAATTAACATCTTCATTAAAGTCAAACTGAAGTTGTCTGTCACCCCAAAAACCAGTAATAACTACTTTATTAATAAAATTCATTTCACTACAGCTACCAACGTTTAAAATCAATAAGTAATTATACAGACTTCTGTACTCTACACTTTTCTAAACTTGATAACATGCGCATCACGGATGCTAGGCGGTATCTGGGTAGCATAATATGATAGTTCAACCGCCAAAATTGACATGCATCATTCGACGAATGTATGCTCATGGAAAATAACAGTCTGTCACTGGGAAGATCAAACAATCTTTTTTGAACAATTACAATAAGCGATTTTTAAGCACTCATTATTATATTAACTTTTCCTAAATTGCAGCTAATGCTTCATTTTTACTGATTTCAGGCAGTCGCTCACGCGGAACTGGAATAGCAGACTGCCAATCGGCTTCATTAATTAATCGAAATTGATTAATGGCTTGCTCTATAGCTGAACGGTCTATTAGATCTACATCAAGAATAATTAATAGCCCAATACCGTAGCCAAAGTTTTTATCAATCTGAAAAGTTTCGTAAATGGTTGGTGGTATTTTACGGATTATATCGGACTCTGTTTTTTCCAACTGCTCGAAAAAAGTCAATCCATTAAATTTCTCGAAGCACAGTTGCTTACGCTCAATCAGCCTGTAACCCAAAACCTTACCTGTTGTGGAAAAATTCGCTGGTTCAAACTCTAAATTGCACAAAGTAGCGATTTCTTCAGGCGTCAACATTGCCATCGTCTGAAAGTAAGCAAGCTCATGAGTAGCATCCCAAAATGCTTTTCGTGCTGTCACGATTTCAGTATTCCAGATTGTAAAACGATCTTGACCAGGAAAATAAAATTCAAACCACTGATGGTATAAATCCGGCCTACCCGGCTCATCAAGAACCAAATGAATGGTAAACATTCCTCCCTATTTCTCAGTGTCACGCTTAATTCGTCCTTTAAGACGAATAACCACATTACCGCGTTTATGCCGAGGCAAGCTAAAAAAATTCAACAAACCGCCTTTATTTATGGCCCGCAACCAGTCTGCCTAAATGATCAACTTTTGAAGATAATGATGCAACTATTGCGCGTTTCCAACTATTACTAATTACGCATCAAGTGATGCATGAAATGGTTATTCAATTTCTACAAATAAGCCTAAAAAACGGGATTTATTGCACCCTCCTCACCCCAGTATCGCAGGAAAATATTAATCATCCAAGTTGGAGATCTTTATGGAACCTGTTGCCATCCCCAAAACTATTGATGATCCAATTCACATATTATTGTGGAGTGCTGATGAAATTGTACCTTTCATGGTCTGCATGCTCACCGGTATGCTGATAGATCATCTCCTGCCTGCACTGGCAATTGGCGTTATTGCCGTCAAAGCGTACCGTCGCTTTCGAGACAACCGTCCTGATGGCTATACCTTACATGCCATATATTGGTTGGGCTTTCTGCCCAGTAAAGCCATCACCATTCCCAATCCGTTCATTCGGCGGTTTTACCCATGAGACTCGCCGAGTTTCTTCGCACCTGGGAAGGTCACGAAGCCGAAAATCGCTTCAGCCGGCTAATTATTATCGGCTTATTGGTGATTTGTATAACCACTTCGCTTGCTGCCTGGCGCACGGAACGCAGCATCATTTTAGTTCCGCCCACCTTAAGCAAAGAAGTTGAAGTCACCCGATCTTCTGCATCCAGCGAGTTCAAGGAATCCTGGGGCCTGTTTCTGGCAGAACTGTTGGGCAACACAACCCCGGCAAATGCCGATTTCCTGAAAACCGCCATCGAACCATTATTGGCGCCCGAGATATATCGCTCCGTACTGGATGCCATGACCGAACAGATCAAGGCCATCAAAATGGACCGGGTTGCCATCAGTTTTACGCCACGGCATGTCGATTATGAGACCGAGACTAATAAAGTCTTTGTCAGTGGCGAACTCAAAAGCCAGGGCCCCAGTTCCAAACCCGACATCAAGCCCCGTACCTATGAATTTATTATCACCATTAAAAACTACCGTCCACGTTTGGAGTATGTCGATGTTTACCCCGAGGCGCCCAGAACACAGGAGCGCCTGAAAGCACAACCCTTGCAAACCGGAGGATCCAACTCATGAATACGACCCGACCTGTCCTTGCCATAATGCTGCTCATCAGTAGTTCTGCCTTGTCAGTAACTGCTGCGCCAATGACTTCAACCATGCCAAAACCGGTGGCCACCAATAACAACGTGGAAACACTGACATTACCTGAACCATCAAACCCGGAAGCGATACCGCTCAATCAACCAGTCGAACTACCGCCCGTCGATGCCAGTATTTTATCATCCGCCAACATCCAGTCTAAATCGGTTACCCCCCAACAGATTCAAATCACACCGGGTATCAACGCACTGATTCCGATTGCCGTCGGGCATTTAAACCGTCTGGTGACTCCATTTGACAATCCGGTCGTCACCACCACCAGTCAAGCAACTACCAGCACCAAAGGTAAAATCGTTTATGTTGCCACCACTGACGAAACACCGGTCACTTTGTATATCACCGCGGGCGATAACCAAGACATTGCACTGTCCTTAACCCTTATTCCCAAACGGATACCCGCCCGGGAAATTCATCTCAGTCTGGATAAAAATACCTATCAAGTACTCAACAAACTGCAACAGCAAGCAAACACGACCGGTAAACCCCTTGATAGGGAGCAAGATTACATCACTACGTTAAAAAAGCTGTTTCGCGAATTGGGCCTGCAAAAAACCCCTGCCGGCTTTTCATTACGGGAACCAGGTTTAGATGAAACCATGCACTGCCAGCAGGACCGGATACAAATACGTACCGGTCAACTATTGGAAGGTACCGACATGCTGATTTTAATCGGTGTTGCCCGTAATACCGGACCTGGCACGATTGAGTTTAACGAACGATCCTGTGTCAACAACCAAGATGAAGTGTTGGCCGTAACCGCCTGGCCCAAAGTCGTTTTGGGCCCCGGTGAAGCAACTGAAGTCTACGTCGCACGCAGACATACACCGGACACCTTCACAACACTGAGGCCTTCATTATTGGACAGGAGCACCCCTTGATGAAAACACTTGACGCTCGGTGGGCATCACTCAGTCCTACCGCCAAACGTAACCTAGTGGTCGGAACTATCGGTGCGTTGCTAACTGTTGCTATTGTTGCGCTGGCGTGGATCTCGCCAGACGTAGCCAAACCATCCGCTAAACAAGCCACCATCCAGCATATTCTTACTGACAGTGACCCGCGCTCCTTGGGTATCGACGGCATTGCGTCGCAATTACGGGAATTATTACAAAAGAACGAAGATCAAAGCAGACGCCTGGTGGCACTGGAAGAACAACAAATTCGCGAACAACAATCCGGCGAACAACGTTTTAAACAATGGACGTCATCAGAGCGCGAAATCTATGAGGCCAAATTGAAAGCCGTATCCGGTGAAGTGGAAAACCTCAAGAACAAGCCCCAACTGTCAGAATCATCAACACTCCCAGGACTGCCAACCTCTGCTCCTGCTAATCCTGTCGAACGCGACGCAAGACTTCCTCGCGCAACGCCTGCTGCCAATGACTTAAGTAGTGTCTTTGAACAAGCGACCCTAGCCAGTCCAAACATCGCTAATACCGGAATTTCAGGCGGACGTTCTACCCAAGGTCAAGCAGGACAGGCAAGCTTACAAATACGCGTGATCAAAGATGAGAAAGCGACTGCCTCTGAACAAGCCAGCAAATATTCGGCCGAACATGCAGGCAAACACAGTGACGTATTCATTCCCGCCGGCAGTATTTTAACCGGTGTTTTATTAAATGGCCTTGATGCACCAACGGGTAAAAAAGCCAAAAAAGAGCCCATGCCAGTACTATTTCGCATTAAAAAAGAAGCCATTCTGCCTAACCGTTTTCATGCAGACGTCCGCGAATGTTTTCTGCTGGCCTCGGGCTTTGGCGATTTGAGCGCGGAACGTGCTTATTTTCGGGGTGAGACGTTTTCCTGTGTGCGCCAGGACGGTGGTGTCATTGAAGTACCCATGAATGCTTATGCCACCGGCGAAGACGGCAAGAACGGCATTCGTGGCCGAGTCGTTTCAAAACAGGGTGCGCTGCTTGCCCAAGCCATGATGGCCGGTTTTCTGCGCGGCTTTTCCGATGCTTTTGGCCGCAACCAGATTCCAATGTTGATGACCGGCGGCATGGGCAGTCTTTCGAGCACCACCCCGTTTCAAAGTGCCTTTTCACCCCAATCCATGGAAGGAGGGGCGCTAAAAGGTGCCGGTTACGCTATGGAACGGCTCTCGCACTTTTATATGGATATGGCTGAAGAGATATACCCGGTCATAGAAGTCGATGCGACGCGACAGGTTAATTTTATCGTGCAAAAAGGCACGGCACTTAAATTAAAAACACCCGCCTGACCGCATAAACAGCTTCGGCCACCCGGAATAATAAACACCTTGTTAATTTTCTAACTGCAAACAAAAGGATAATGACCATGACTCGATTTATTGACAGACTCGAACGGCTTTTTATTGTGCCGCTGTTGTTGACAAGCACGACCGTGTTATCTGAAGCCTCCCCTCAACCAAAACTATCCGACATTACCGCCGGATTACTATCGGTCAACATTGACGGTATGAAAGACTTGCCGATTAACGGACTTAAAATGATCAAAACCGGTGATCAGGTGGTCTTTATGTCCAACAATGGTCGCTTTGCATTTTATGGCGGAAAATTATTGGATGTCTGGACTCAACAAGAAATTAAGGCACTTGCCGATATTGATCGCATTGCTAACCGCATTGATCTGACCCGAATGAAACTTAAGATCGATGATCTAGGCCCGGTCGTCGTCGGGCACGGCAAGGACAATGTCGTCATATTCATTGATCCACGTTGTCCCTATTGCGGAAAAATCATGAAAGATATCCAAAAATTACAGGATAAATACACGTTCAAATTAGTCATGATCCCCGTCTTGGGTCAGGAATCGCAAGCCATCGTCGTGCAATTGGCCTGTCAATTATCATCGGGAGATAAAAACAGCCAGGAGAAGGTTCGTACGCGTTTATTAAACCAAGACTTTGCCGGATTGCCTGTAGAAAACCCTACTCAGTGCAACAAAGAGCCGCTACAAAAAGCCGTTGTCACTGCCAAACTATTCGCCCTGCCCGGCGTACCCTATTTGATTGCCTCTGATGGCCGTACTCACAGTGGTTCACCGGCATCACTGGCCGACTGGCTGGAAAACAAACCACCTGCAGCGTCGACGCCAGCAACCACCAATAAAACGGAGACAAAACCATGATCTTACTACCTAGCACTTTACTGACAGGCGTGGGACTGACGGCAGTTCTACTGAGCGGTTGTGCCACTCCCTATGGCTGTAAAGGTATGCCTGACGACCCCAAATGTTTATCAACAACCGATGCTTATCAGCTAACAAACAAAGCCTTGCCTGATCCGATTAATATTCACAACACTACACCGGTCAATCAGTCTATCAAACAAGCATCCGGCCTGCCACCACCTAAAGTACTGCCGACGCCTAAAATAGATGATCCAACCCCCATCCGCACGCCGGCCCAAGTCATGCGTATCTGGATTGCCCCTTGGGAAGACAGTGATGGTGACCTGATGGTGTCCAACTATGTCTACACCGAAGTAGAACCTCGGCGCTGGATGATCGGTAAAAGCGCACCGACACTCAGTCCGTCATTGGTGCCTTTACAAGTTGAACAGCGGCTACCGGAAAAACCAATGGAACGCGAACCGGTTGAAGGCGACGCTCACAAGCTACCTCACGGGGGCTTGTAAACCTAAGGTTTTACCGGTTTTCTGACACTAGAAAGTCGAGCAGCAACGGGCAACCGCTAAAGGTGTGCCGGACCATGGGTCCGAGACAGGATGGGTAACCGTCTTTTATTTACCAAGAGGTTGTTTACTATGAGATTGTCACATCGAACCGGGGCCTTGGTTACCCTGGTCTCTTTACTGCTGGCCATGCTGGCACCTGATGCTTTGGCGGGTGCCGGAGGTACCGAATTTAACAATGTGTGGACCTTGCTAACCGGTTGGGTCGAAGGCTTACTCGGCCGTATTATTGCTATTGTCTTTGTGATTGTCGGCCTGGTAGCCGGGGTTGTTCGGGGCAGCATTATGGGCTTTGTTCTGGGTATTGCCAGTGGTGTCGGATTATTTGCAGCACCGACCATTATTACCAACATTGTTACCGCAACCTTGTAGGTCTGCCATGAACCCAGTCACCGGACTTATCGCCAGTACCGAGACGTCGACGGGTAACCGCCGAGTACGTCAGTTAACTGCCAACATAACTACCGTCCACGTGGTCGCAGACAATGGCCGTTTACTTCAGCCTTGTCATCCGGCCCGTGCCCGGGAATTGATTCGTAAGCAACGGGCCAAATGTATCTGCTCCCTGCCCTATACCATTCAATTATTATCGTTAACTTCGCCTCAAGCTCAGCGCCAGGCTGAACAGGAGTACCCATGAAACATAATCGTATCCATACTGCCGACACCCTGTTTTCTGCGCTGGCCTATGAGGCTGACCATCATGTGTTTCTGCTGGCCGATGCCAGCTTGGGTTTTGGCTTTCTTTGTCGGCCACTGACCGGCGCTGAAGCCAGTGTTTCTGCACGGGTCAATGTCTTGCTCAATCAGGATTGGCCGACCGAAACGCTATTGCAAGTAAGTTTGTGGATGTCACCGGATATAGAAGCCACGCTCGCCCTCATGCAAACCCGTCGCCTAAAACAACAAAAAGCGACCTATAAAACGATGACCCAGGCCAGTATCGACTTTTTGCGCCAGGCCACCACGAAAGCGCCTGAAAGCATTTCAGGGGCCCGACTTCGTCGCAGCCATTTAATGGTTACCGTTAAATTACCGATAAGCAATCCACGACCCAGTGACAGCGAGTGGTTAAGAGCCATCGAGTTGCAGATGACAACCCAACAATCCCTGGCCACCATTGGCTTATATCCCGAAGTACTGAACGCCAATCTCTACGTACGTCTGCTTAATACCCTTCTGAATTGGGGACCGGATGCCGGTTGGAAAGACCGGGTAGTTCCCGAGTGCGATCCGGGACAATTACTGCGCGAACAATTACTGGATTTTAACAACGCCCTGGAAACCGACGAAAAAGGTGTTTGGTTGGGTAAAAAACGTGTCAAAACGCTGTCGGCCAAACGCACGCCCGAACATTTTTATTTTGGCAGCGCCAAAAGTTATCTGGGCGATCTCCTGTCTGGCTCACGAGGTATCCGTCAAAATGCATTAATTTCCTTGACCCTGCATTATCCGGATGCTGAAGCAACCCGGGCCCGCCAGGACAATGTCAGGCAGTTTATTACCAATCAGGTGAATACCCCCATTGCCCGCTTCCTGCCGGCACTGGTGCAACGCAAACATAATTTTGACATCCTGTTTGATGCCTACGGAGATGGTGACCGCCCTATCCGGAGTTATTTTGGTGTCGTCTTGTTCTGTGACGAACACGAAGAAGCCGCCGCCGTTTCCAATGCCCGTGTCTACTTTCGGGAACTGGGTTTTCAACT
>CANNNN010000088.1 GCA_947506075.1 Methylococcaceae bacterium | reverse complement strand
GTGATCAGGCTATTTTTTACGCGGATTTGCTGATGTTTATGTGGCGATAGCTTCATTTTTGCAAACGCTCGTTATCAAGACTGCGGATGCTGAGTGCAATGAAGGTGGTGATAAAAAGTAAAAAATAACTGATATCGACTGAACTGATCAGGCCGCTTTGGATGTTCTGGAAATGTCTGAGGATGGACAGGTATTCAAACAGTTCGCTGCGCTGGTCATTTATGCCGCTTGACCAGTCTAAAATCCATAGCAGCAGTAAAAAGCCGAACGTGCCCATGGCGGCAACGGTAGGATGTCCGGCGATACAGGACATAAATAACCCGGTTGAGGTAAACGCGGTGACTAGCAGTAGCAGTCCCAAAATATTGGCGAATAATTTACCCAAATCCAGTTCGCTGCCAGCCAGTAACGAGAGCGGCATCAGCGTGATCAGCGTAATGATCAAGATCATCAGGCCGAGCAGACCTAAATATTTGCCGAAGATGATGTCGCTATTGGAAACCGGCGCGGACAGCAGCAGGGCTAAGGTCTTGTTGCGGCGTTCTTCGCAAATCAAACGCATCGTTAATAGCGGCGTGACCAGCAACAGGATAATACCGGCGTTGCCGAATAAGGGCGGCACAATAATGTCAGTTAGTCCCGGTGCGCCTTCAATGCTGGCCAGTTTTGGCTGGAGCGTGGTGAAGGCTTCAACCTGGGTTAAAAACAAAAACGCCAGGATGAATTGCAGGATGGCCAGGATCGTCCAGGCCATCGGCGATAAAAACAGGGTTTTAAATTCGCGGGAGGCAATTGTTAAAATCATGCTCATAACATACGATGCTCTTTGGTCAGGCTGATGAAAATATCTTCGATCGATCTTTTTACCGGCGTCAGCTGCTGTAATCCCCAGCCTGCGGCTATGATTCGTTCGGCAAGCTGTTCGGCCGGATTGGCGGTTAAGCTGTGGTGAATGATGATCTTGTTTTCTGGCAGAGTTTCGATCGAATTGACGCCGGGAATGGACAACAAGCTGTCGATGTCAGGCGGCAGTCGGGTGGCAACCTGCAGGGTGCCGGTATCCATTTGCCGGTTTAGGCCTGCTATGGTTTCGTTCAGGATCAATTGACCCTGATGAATGATTTGCACATGGGTGCAGGACTCCTGAACTTCAGGCAGTATGTGGGTGGACAGGATCACGCCGTGATCCTGTCCGAGTTCCCGTATCAGGGCACGAATTTCGCGAATTTGAATCGGGTCGAGACCGACCGTCGGCTCATCCAGTACGATGACTTCAGGATTGTGCAAGATGGCCTGGGCAATGCCGACCCGCTGCTGAAAGCCCTTGGACAGGTTGACGAGCAGTCGGTCTTTAACCTCGGTTAAGCCGCAACGCTGTTGTGCTTGCTTTATCGCGCTAGCGACGGAAGCTCGATCTATACGATGCAGTCCGGCGCAGTAAAGCAGAAATTCCTGCACGGTTAATTCTTTATACAGCGGCGGGGTGTCCGGCAAATAGCCCAGATTCAGTTTGGCGGCTTTGGGTTGATCTAGCAGATCGTAACCGTTGATTATAATTTGCCCGGCGCTGGGCGCGAGATTGCCGCACAGCATCTGCATGGTCGTGGTTTTTCCGGCACCGTTGGCACCTAAAAAGCCGAGCACTTCACCCTTGGCGAGGGTAAAACTGACATCGTTAACAGCGCAATGCTTGTCGTAATAACGGCTAAGGTGCTTGGCTTCGATAAGGGCAGTCATATCAGGATTAAAGCTGTTTTAACAGCTTTTGTATTTCAGCCTGAATCTTTTTGCGGAAAAATAGAAATTTCCAACGGGTGCCTCCGCATTGTTTCCAGAGTATCGCCGAACGAATTCCAGCTAACAGGCAGGCGCGTATTTTATTGACGACGTCGGGTCGGGATAAATATTCCTGTTCTCCATTGACCATGATTCTCGGCTGCAGGGTGCTGATCGTGGTGTGATAAATATCGCCCAGATTAGCTAGTACATTTTCATGCAACAGGCCAAAATGATCCGCTTGTGCCTGGGCGCGGTCTATGCCGGTGAAAATGGTTTTAAGCATGCCCGGTTGCTTGGAAAGTTGGTTCTCCAGAAAAACCAGCGAGGCGGCATAACGCGCCTGTTCAGGGTTGGATATTTTAAAGCCGGTCATTTGATCGTTAAGCTGTTCTATGCCCAGTTTAAGGCTTGATAAGCCGCCGTAGACATTTGCTACGCCCTGCTGATCACTGATAAACAGGCTGGCGATGCTGGCTTCAAGGGCTTTCGAATCGGCAGTGCCGGTCGTCGCCAGTTGTTGAACCAGCGCCACTGCTTGAGCAATGCCGGCTAGGGCGATGGTTTGGTGGATTATAGTATTTGCTGGCATGGTTAATTTATATTAGCAATAATGTCTTTCGCCCAGCTGATGCTTTTAATATAGGCTTCGCCAATCAGGGCTTGGTCTATATCCTTAAAGGCTATTAATGAAATGTCCCAGTGCTCATAACTGATAACACATTTAAGCGCTTCGCCGCCAAGACCTTTTTTGTGCAGGATCGCGGAAACGATATCATCGGCCAACGGTAATTGGCTGAGCGCTTCATCCAGGGGCATGTCCAGCAAGCTATCGAGGTTGGAAAGGATGCCGATCAGGAAAAAATGATCAGACTTAGCGCCGCCCAAGCTGGCCAATTCTTCGCACATTTTTCCGCGTATCAACGCGTTTTGCATGACAGCTTCCGGCTTGTCGGAAATCGAAGCCAGCGTCATAATATTGACCCAGCGCTTTATTTCCTTGAGTCCCAGATAGGAAATCGCATGATTAATCGATGAAACTTTATTGGGCAGCGCGAAAAATGCGGAATTGATATAGTGCAGTAGCTTGTAGCTGAGTCCGACATCCAGGGATATTATCTTGGTCAGGTCTTCAAATTCAACATCCGGGTTGTTAACGGTATTCAGCAGTTGAATTGCAGATGTTTGATTGACGCTAATGCGTTTTCCGGAAACGATATTGGGTTTATTGAAAAAGAATCCCTGGAAATACTCGCAGCCCAATCCAAGCAGATATTGATACTCGGCATAGGTTTCTACTTTTTCTGCGAGCAGTTTTACCTTGTAGGGCTCAAGCCGTTTAATCAGTTCCCGTGTCTTGGCTTCGCCCATTTCCATAATATCAAGCTTGATAATGTCGGCAAATTCAACCAGCGGCGTCCAGGCATCAGAAAACACAAAGTCATCCAGCGCTATGATATAGCCGAGGTCTGACAATTCTTTCAGATTGGCGACGATATTGGCATCAACTTCAACGCTTTCAAGTACTTCAACGACAACTCTGTCTTTAGGGAGGTGTAACGGCGTTTTATCCAGGATGTTTTGCGTTGTAAAATTAATAAAGGCTTTGTTTTGGCCGACTATGGTGTTGAGCCCAATCTCTAAAAGAGTATCGGTAATGATCTGGTTAGTTGCTTGAGTGGCATCGTCTTTATGATTCAGGTCAAAATCATTGCCTCTAAATAAGAGTTCATAGGCGTAAATGTCCAGGTTCTGGTCAAAAATTTGCTGGCGCCCGATTATAATGTCTGCCATTTTAATGATTTTAAGGTGTAGGATTTAAATGCTTTTAGGTATAGGGTTCGTTTTAAAGGCTAGGCTAGCCTAGCGTAATTCCCTATTTAGGCGAATTTATACCATGGTAATCGACTATCAGTCGAGTATCATATGAATATTCTACTTTAGAAACACTGTACTGCAACACTTCTAGCAACGCGAGGAAACAAAGATGATTGAATCTGTATCGTTAAATGTAATCGGCATGAAATGTGGTGGTTGTGAAACCAATGTAACAACTAAACTGCAAGCTATCGATGGTGTATTTTCGGTTAATGCATCGAGCAAAGATAAGGAGGTTAAGGTCGAGTTTGACACTGAAAGAACCAGTCTGGCTGTTATTGTCGACGCGGTTATTGAAGCGGGTTTTTCCGTAGAGACTTCTTAAGGAAAGGTTATGAGTACTGAGACTTCAGGCGAACTACGGTTATCGATTTTAGGTATGCGTTGCGCCGGATGCGTCAGCGCTGTTGAGGGGGCATTGGCGGCAGTTGACGGAGTGACTTCGGTCAGTGTCAATTTTGCCGATCATTCTGCTGTAGTTAAGGGGCATGCCGACCCTGAACAGTTAAAGCGGGCTGCTAAAGCCGCCGGTTACGATGCAGCGGTGATGGAAGGCTTTGAGGATGCTTCCGAACAGGAACAGCAGGAGTTGCAACGTTACCGTCAGCTGATGAAAAAAGCGGCGGTGGCGGCAATCTTTGGCTTGTTGCTGATGGTGGCCGAGCATCTTGCCTGGCTGCCTGAAATCGGTTCGACTGCAGGTCTATGGTTCTGGCCGGAAGTTGCGTTGATCACCCTAAGCATTATGTTTTATTCAGGCTGGCACTTTTACAGCGGCGCATACACGGCATTAAGGCTCGGACAGGCCAACATGGATACCCTGATTGCGCTGGGCACCGGTTCGGCCTGGCTGTATTCCTGCATTGTGCTCGATTATTACGACGTGTTGCCGTCCCTGGCGAAACATGCTTATTTTGAAGCGGCTGTGATGATCCTGGCTTTTATTAATCTGGGCTCCGGACTTGAAACCCTGGCTAGAGGTAAAACCTCCAGCGCGATACGTCAATTGATCGGCTTGCAACCGCGTACCGCTAGAGTGATCAGAAATGGCGAGGAAATCGATATTGCTATCGAGCAAGTCGGCTTGGGTGAAACGTTACGGGTCAGACCCGGCGAGAAAATCGCCGTTGACGGCGTGTTGCTGGAAGGCCATTCCACTGTCGATGAGTCGATGCTGACCGGCGAATCATTGCCAGTAGAAAAAACCATAGGCGCTCAAGTGGTTGCCGGAACCGTGAATCAGACCGGCAGTTTTTTATTTACCGCAACTCGCATCGGCCGCGATACGGCACTGGCGCAGATTATCAGCAGCGTCCGGCAGGCGCAAAGCAGCAAACCGGAAATTGCCCGGTTGGCCGATAAGATTTCCAGTATTTTTGTACCGGTCGTGGTTGTGCTTTCAGTATTGACTTTTTTGATCTGGTACACTTTTGGGCCGGAGCCTTCCTTGGGCTACGCCTTTGTAACGGCTATGACTGTTCTGGTTATTGCCTGTCCTTGTGCGCTGGGTTTGGCAACGCCTATATCGGTAATGGTGGCGGTGGGCCGAGCCGCTC
This sequence comes from Methylococcaceae bacterium, assembly GCA_947506075.1. Classification (GTDB taxonomy): domain Bacteria; phylum Pseudomonadota; class Gammaproteobacteria; order Methylococcales; family Methylomonadaceae; genus Methylobacter_A. The sequence continues at coordinate 3,792 of CANNNN010000088.1, read as the reverse complement.
AATCAGGCATCTTGATCCGCAAAGGTGAAGCCTTGCAAACGGCGGGTAAGTTGACCTGTCTGATCCTCGATAAAACAGGCACGGTAACCGAAGGCAAACCGGTAGTTTCAATGATTGAAACTATTGGCGATATTAGCGAAGAACAACTGCTGAGACTTGCGGCGAGCATCGAATCAGGCTCGGAACATCCGCTGGCAGCTGCTATTTTGGCGGCCGCTGAGCTACGTAAAATAAAACCGGAAAAAGTTAAGCAATTTTCAGCTATTGCCGGGCACGGGGTGGTCGCAACCATTAATGAGCAGCGGGTGCTGTTTGGCAATCAGGCGCTAATGGATCAGCAAGGCGTCAGTTGCGAGCGATTTAAAAACCGAATTGAAGAGCTGTCGGCTTTGGGGCAAACGCCTATGTTGCTTGCCGTAGACAATCAAATCGGCGGCATTATTGCGGTTGCCGATCCGATTAAAAAGGATTCGGCAGAGGCGGTTCGCGTGCTGAATGATCTGGGTGTGCGCATCATCATGGTGACTGGGGATAATCAAATCACAGCTGCTTCGATAGCCAAACAGGCAGGTATTTCTGAACTGCGGGCACAGGTGTTGCCTCAGGATAAAGCCGCAGTAGTTAAAGAGTTGCAACTGGCTGGTGAAATCGTCGGCATGGTTGGCGATGGCATTAATGATGCGCCGGCATTGGCCCAGGCTGATGTCGGCTTTGCAATCGGTACCGGAACCGATGTCGCTATTGAAAGCGCCGATGTCGTTATTTTACAGGGCTCCCTGCTGAAAGTGCCTGAAGCGATTGAATTATCAAAAGCCACCGTCATTAATATCAAGCAAAACCTGGTCGGCGCATTTTTCTATAACATCATCAGCATCCCGGTCGCGGCAGGTTTGTTGTATCCGCTGTTCGGCGTGTTGTTAAATCCGATGATAGCGGGCGCAGCTATGGCGATGTCTTCTGTGACCGTGGTGACCAACGCCAATCGATTGCGCTGGACGAAATTCAGTTAGCTCAATGCTAAGCATGGTGGCGGACATATTCACGGGCGAACAGTCGCATCGGTGCATTGCGCTGCTGATATTGCTGGTACGCCTGATTGATATCGACTGGTGTGATATGGGCATAAACCCCAAAGCCGGTTTTGTCGGTGAATTCATCGCTTAATATTTCGATAAACACGGTCCAGGACGAATCTGTTGTATTTTGTGTGGCCATGATCGTTCTCCTTGAAAACAGTTAATACATGTCACTATCCATAAGGCATAAAAAGTGCCGGTTTAAATATATTGATATATGTCAGTATGTTGAAATGTCATTAAGTCTTGCAGCAAACCCATGTTCCGGCATCGGAATGCCGTATGACAATAAATTGGCTAGTACTGCCTTTGAATATGTTATCGGCCGTTAGCGGCGATTTTAAAGAGAGCTTGGGGATTTACCAGGAGGGTGTATCAAAGCGTAGGTCGGGTTAGCATAGCGTAACCCGACAAATAAATGCAGTTTTAATGATCCCGCTGAATAATATACAGAGATAAATTCCGCAATAAATCGGCTTCGCTGCCGAAAATACTCAAGTTGTCCAGTGCTTGTTCGTGCAGTTCCTGAGCTTTTTGTTTGGCACCGGCCAGTCCTAATAGGGCAGGGTAGGTGGGTTTGTCATTATCCTGATCCTTGCCTTGGGTTTTGCCCAGGGTTGCGGTGTCGCTTTCTTGGTCGAGTATGTCATCTTTAACCTGAAACGACAGGCCTATGCATTTGGCATAATTATCCAGTTTTTTGGCGACAGCAGGATCAATATCGGCTTTTGCCAATGTTGCCATGTTGACGCTCGCGCGAATCAACGCACCGGTCTTATGGATATGCATGTTTTCCAGTTCAGGCAGGGTCAGACGGGTACCTACCGATTCCAGATCAATGGCCTGGCCGCCTACCATGCCCTGTGAACCACTGGCTTTGGCTAAGGCGATAATCATTTTCAATCGGCCTTCGGGAGTTGCAGTGATACTGGGATCATTGGCCAGAATTTCAAAAGCTAAAGCCTGCAGCGCATCGCCGGTCAAGATGGCGGTTGCTTCATCGAAGGCGACATGACAGGTGGCTTTGCCGCGTCTGAGATCGTCATCGTCCATGGCAGGAAGATCGTCATGGATCAGCGAATAAACGTGAATGAATTCGACCGCACAGGCCGGACCGTCCAAAGCTTCCGGGGCGAGCCCCAGGGTTTTTCCTGTGCAATAGGTCAGCATCGGCCGCATGCGCTTGCCGCCATCTAAAGTACTGTAGCGCATCGCGCGATGCAGTTTGTTCGGCAGAATATTTTCGCCAGGCAGACGCGCTTCTAAAGCTTTTTCTACGCGGGTTTGGCAAAAATCAAGATAGTCTTTTAGCGCATTACTCATCGGTAAACATCTCCAGGGTTTGAGTGCCGTTGTTTTCAATTAAAATTTGAACTTTCTGTTCGGCCTCTTGTAAGGCTTTTTGGCAGGTTCGGGTCAGATTAACGCCGCGTTCAAAGGACTTTAAGGATTCTTCCAGCGAAATGTCGCCTTGTTCAAGCTGGTTAACCAATTGTTCAAGTTCGGCGAGTGAGTCTTCGAATAAAGTCGTGGTTTTCTTTTTCGGCATGAGATAAAGGTATTTTTAGTGATACGATATAAATTAACCAGGGCATTATATCTGAAATTGAATTGTGAGTGATTAGGAAGTATGAGTAACGAATATAACGCGGCGGCGATTGAAGTTTTAAGCGGATTGGAGCCGGTACGAAAACGTCCGGGCATGTACACGGATACCACAAGACCCAACCATCTGGTGCAGGAAGTCGTCGACAACAGTGTCGATGAAGCCATGGCAGGTTTCGCCACGGCAATCGATGTGGTTTTGTATAAGGATAACTCGGTCCTGGTTACTGATAATGGCCGGGGTATGCCGGTCGACATTCATCCTGAACAGGGCATACCGGGTGTCGAGGTGATTTTGACCCAGCTGCATGCAGGCGGAAAATTCTCCAATAAAAATTACCAGTTCTCCGGCGGCTTGCATGGTGTTGGCGTTTCTGTGGTCAATGCGTTGTCGGCAAAACTGGAAATAGAAGTTAAACGCAACGGTAAAGTTTATGCAATGGAATATGCGGATGGCGAAAAACAAACTGAGCTGGCCGAAATCGGCACGGTAGGCAGGAATAATACCGGAACGTCTATCCGCTTCTGGCCGAATGAAAAATATTTTGATTCCAATAAAATATCGGTTTTAAAGCTTAAGCATGTATTACGCGCCAAGGCGGTGTTATGTCCGGGCTTGAAAATATCACTGAAAATCGATCAAACCGATGAAGAGTATTTCTGGTGTTATCAGGACGGATTGAAGGAATATTTATTGGACCGCATCGGCGATATCGACTACAGCCCGGAACAACCGTTCATGGGCAATATGGCCGCCAATCATGAAGCGGTTGAATGGGGCATAGTCTGGGCTATTGAAAATCCAGCGGAAGTGCTGGCTGAAAGTTACGTCAATCTGGTGCCGACCGCGCAGGGCGGAACTCATGTCAACGGCCTTAGGGCTGGACTTACCGAAGCGATGCGCGAGTTTTGCGATATTCGAAATATCCTGCCGCGCGGCGTTAAGGTTGCGCCGGAAGATGTCTGGGAAAACTGCCATTTTGTCTTGTCGGTCAAATTGGAAGATCCTCAGTTCTCAGGACAAACCAAGGAACGGCTTAGTTCTCGCGAATGCGTGGCTTTTGTGTCCGGCGTGGCTAAAGACGGTTTCAGTCTGTGGCTGAATCAGAAT
>CANNNN010000087.1 GCA_947506075.1 Methylococcaceae bacterium | reverse complement strand
GTTCAAGCCTTGAAAATCCATGAATACAAAATATCGGTCATTCGGTTTATTGCTGTTACTGTTTAGTTTAATAAGCTGTAGCAACACCATCACGTCTGCGCCGGATGTGACTTTTAATACCCTCACCGGTCAAAAAATCGCCCTTAAAGATCTGCTTGGCAAGCCGGTGATAGTCACCTTTTGGGCGACTGATTGCCCCGCTTGTATCGAAGAAATACCTGATTTAATCGATCTGTATACTCAATATCATGCATCAGGTCTTGAAATCATAGCCGTTGCGATGTCTTACGATCCGCCGAATCACGTCATCGATATGACCAAAATACGGCAACTGCCCTATAATGTGGCGCTGGATTTAACTTCGGAACATGCCCAGGCTTTTGGCGGCGTGATGTTTACGCCCAGTACCTTTTTGATTGCCCCGGACGGTTCGGTTGTTAAAAAACAAATAGGGCTTTTTGATCGGAAAAAAATGAAAACCACTATTCAGTCACTACTCAAAGGCTAGCTCATGCTCTGGTTAAAAGCGTTACACCTTATTTTCATGGTCACCTGGTTTGCAGGCCTGTTTTACTTGCCGCGCTTGTATGTTTATCACGCGATGAGTGATGATGACATCAGTAATCAGCGCTTTAAGGTGATGGAGCGTAAGTTGTTTTTCGGCATTATGACGCCTGGCATGATTATGACCTGGCTATTTGGCGTGTGGATGCTGATCGGTTATGACTGGGCTCTTTATGCTACTGCCGGTTGGCTACATGCCAAACTGCTGCTGCTATTACTCTCGCTGGTTTATCACTATTGCTGTTATGTCTGGCTGCTGGATTTCAAGCATGACCGTAATCAGCGCAGTCATGTTTTTTATCGCTGGATGAATGAAGTTCCGGTATTATTTCTGGTCGGCATAGTGATTCTGGCCGTGGTTAAACCTTTTTAAAGGTTCATTTATAGCAGTGGATAATAGAGCGCACAGACGCTGAGTATTGAAATATTTGCATTTGGCGGCGGTAGGTAACTGCTATTTTGTATTATAAATAGGCGCTGCCAAAATACGGGCATCAATCTGCTTTGAAAGTTCCAGGTAAACGGGGCTGTCTACGGATTCAAAACGTTGTTTAAATTCAGCCTCATTCATGTGTTCAGGAAGATCTCTGGGGTCTGGCATGAAATCGCTGTAATCTTTTATTTTTGACATCACTTTTTGCATTTTTCGTGCATTTTCCGCTGAGGATGTTGCCATTTCACCAAAACGCGTACCCGCTTTGTCGGCGGCCAAATCTATAAAACTAAAACCACTGCCGCCGCGTGAATCACTTAATTCCTTTTCTTCGCCGGCAACTTGAGCGACTTGCTTGCTTACCGAGGCCGTCAGCGCGGCTGAACCGATAAAATGCTGAGCCAGGTCTATGCGTTTATATAAAAAAGCCGCATATTGTTGCCCGGATGCAGGCAGAGACTCAGGTGCAGTCAGCAGTTGTCGGGTCTCCTTTTTATTGACATAATCATTAATCGTGGCAATAACATCCCTGTTTTCAGCTATCGCCGTTTCCAGTGTCGAGCGCTGATAGGCCAGTTCAAACAAGGGTTGCAACAACTCTGCCAACGACAAACGCCATTCCGGGTCATGTTTGGCAACGATGTCAGTCAGTTTTTGCTGATAAATAGTCAGCGTAGACTTATCTCCGGTGCGCGTCAGGAAACTTCGTGCCTGGGTTAATATCGTTTTGTTGGAATAGTAGGTAATGGTCAGTGTTTGAGCATCAATTTTAACCGCCTTCAACGGACGGGTCGCCAAAATAAAATATTCATTCAGCGATGAATACTGAATAACGGTGTCGATCACCCAGGCGGCTAACTTTGCCGGCAGTAATAGTTTTCCTGCCTTGAATTTGGTTATGACAGGAAGATGATTGCCTTCAACGTTACCCAATTTAAAGCTGATGTTTAAATACTTGCCCAGGCTGTTTTCAGGCAAGGTCATTGTGACAAAGAACCGAAGCTGATTTCTATTAAATTCCAGCCGGGCTGCACTTTTACTATAGCGATTTAACAAATAATTGCCGGCAAGATTTAGATCCGCTTGGGATAATTCAATGATGCCGATTTCATCCGGTTTGGTTTTAGAGCCTTCATGCAGGATTTCTTTGGCTCTGACCAGATCTTCGCGAGTAGGCGACCAACCCACTTCAAGCTCAGGTGTGTTGCCTACGCCAAAAAAAACCAGCATCGCGCAGGAAAGTATTAATCCGCCAAGGCAATAGAGCAGAATGCGGAATATAACTTTCATTACTTGCCGATCAACAAAATTCCAGTTTGAATCCTGCAGCTTTCAAATAGTCCGCTTCCAGGATTAAATCGGCATGCGTCAGCGGTGCCTGAACCAACCAACCCTCTGGAAACTGTAAACATATTTTTGATTTTAACAGTGCAATTTTAAAATCGGGCTGATTATGTTCCTGACGATTGCGGTGCAATAATACAGCCAGACGCAAAACAACCGTCAGACTGGCTGCGTCAATATTCCAGGGGATGGGCAAGGCATTGAATCCCGAGCGTGAAAGCTTTCGTCTATGCGCTTTTACAATCGTTGATAACAAAATCTGATCCTGCCTGGAAAAACCGGCGAAGTCGCCATTTTCGATGATGTAAGCGCTGTGTTTATGGTACTGACTGTGGGCAATATCCTGACCAATCTCATGCAGATCGGCAGCCCAGTTTAAAAACTGCACGACGTTTTCGTGGTTAGGTCCGAAAAACTCATCGCCCAATTGGCTCAGTATAAAGCTGATCGTCTGTTTGATACGGGCAGCGTGTCCCTGGTCTATATGATAGCGCTCCGCCAGATCTTGCACGGTTGCAGAGCGAATATCATGATCATAAAGTCGACCCAATAAATCCTGAATCAAGCCTTCCCTGAGTGCGCCATCAGAGACCGTCATTTGCTCAATGCCCAGGCTTTTGAATGTGGCATAAACTATGGCTACGCCGCCTGGAAATACCGGCAGGCGTTCAGGGTCGAAGTCGGGCAAGTTAAGTTCATTAATATGTGTGCACTGGTTGATATGGGCGACCAGAAGTTCCAGGCCTTCCCGGGTGATACCGTTATTGCTCCAGTTTTTGGCTTTAAGGACCTTATCAATTGCGCGTAAACTGCCTGAGGCGCCGATGGCTTCGTCCCAGTTTTTGCTCTGAAATTGCTTTTGGATAGGCTCAAGCTGCTGTTGCGCAAACAAGACTGCCTGATTGAACGCATTCCTGGAGAGGTTGCCCTCCTTAAAAAAAGCGTTACTGACCAGTACGCAACCCATCGGCGTGCTTTCTTTGACTCTGGGTGTGTCACCTGAACCGATGATGTATTCGGTGCTGCCGCCGCCTATGTCCATAACCAGGCGTAAATTGGCATTGCTACCCAGACTGTGCGCAACTCCCTGGTAAATCAAGCGGGCTTCTTCAATGCCGGAAATAATGTGTATAGGATGGTTTAGCGCTTTTTCGGCCTTATCTAAAAACTGCTGTGAGTTTTTAGCCATGCGCAAGGTGCTGGTGCCGACAATCCGGACGCTTTCCGGCGGAATGTTGCGGATTCTTTGGCCAAAGCGCTCAAGACAGGCTAAGGCTCTGTTCTGTGTAATGGTGTCAAGGTTGTTCTTTTTGTCCAGGCCTGATGCCAGTCTGACCATTTCTTTAAGGCGATCAAGCGTTTGTAAATTGCCATTGGTCAAACTGCAAACAATCATGTGGAAACTGTTGGATCCCAGATCTACAGCGGCAACGATTTCAGGAGGTTTCTTCGGCACGAGTTATCCAGATTTGTGTAGGTGACGCGTTAATATCTTACAAGGTTAAAGGTTCAAGGATAAAGGTTCAAGGTGTTTTTTTTAGCTTTTGCCTTTAATCTTGCGCCTTGCGTATTTAAGCTTTAACCTTGCACCTTTAATCTCGATCATAAAAGTATGAATGCATTATCTCTGCGAAATCTCAAAAAAATCTATAACAATGGCTTTGTAGCCTTAAAAGGCATTGATCTTGAGGTTGAGGCCGGTGATTTTTTTGCTCTTTTGGGGCCCAATGGTGCAGGGAAGTCAACGGCCATAGGCATTATCAGCTCGCTGGTTAATCCCACTAGCGGCTCAGTCAGTATCTTCGGACATGATTTAAAGCGGGAGCAGGAAAAAGCCAAAAGCTGTATCGGTCTGGTTCCGCAAGAAGTCAATTTCAACCAGTTTGACACCGTCAAGAGTATCGTACTCAATCAGGCCGGTTATTACGGCATGCCGCGTAAACTTGCGCTGCAACGCACCGAATACTGTCTGAAGCAAATGGCTTTGTGGGACAAGCGCGATACAGTGTCCAGGCGCTTGTCAGGCGGCATGAAGCGCCGGGTTATGATTGCCCGTGCCTTGGTGCATGCGCCCAAGTTGTTGATACTCGATGAGCCGACCGCAGGCGTCGATATAGAAATACGCCGTTCGATGTGGGCCATGATGCAGGAAGTCAACCAGCAAGGCACGACGATCATTTTAACCACCCATTATCTGGAAGAGGCTGAAAGTCTGTGTCGCAATATCGCGATCATCAATCACGGACTGATCGTCGAAAATTCGGATATGAAGAGTTTACTGGCAAGACTGCATGTGGAGCATTTTGTGCTTGATCTAGCTCGCCCTATTGCTGCTGCACCCGTCATTGAAGGCTGTCAAATTGAGCGCCTGACGGACATGAGTCTTAATGTTGCCGTACCCAAAGAGCATGGGCTTAACCGACTGTTCAGCCAGTTAAGCGCACAGCACATCGAAGTCACCAGCTTGAAAAACAAGACCAATCGTCTGGAACAGTTATTTATGGATTTGGTAGACCAAGGTCCGACAAACTTACAGCCGACGGAAATGCAAAGATGAATTACTCGATAGCCTTTAAAACCATAATTATCAAGGAAATATTCCGGTTTATCCGGATCTGGCCCCAAACCCTGTTGCCTCCGGCCATCACTACGGCCCTGTATTTTCTGATTTTTGGCAAGTTGATCGGTGATCGTATCGGCACTATCAGTGGTGCCAGTTATATGGACTATATTGTGCCCGGCATTATTTTAATGTCTGTCATCAGTCACGCCTACGCCAATGTCGTGTCTTCATTTTACTCGACCAAGTTTCAGCGTAATATCGAAGAATTGCTGGTTGCCCCGATACCTAACTGGGTGATTTTAAGCGGCTATGTGAGCGGCGGTATAGTGCGAGGTCTAATGGTAGGCGGGGTGGTAACCTTAATATCCCTGCTCTTTGCTGAGATTAAGATCAATAATATTGCGATTACTTTGTCCATTGCATTACTGACGGCGACCGTATTTGCGTTGGCCGGTTTTATCAATGCTCTGCTGGCCGAAAGTTTTGATGATATTTCGATCATACCGAATTTTGTATTAACCCCGTTAAGTTATCTGGGCGGCGTTTTCTATTCGACCGAAATGCTGCCTGGCATCTGGCAGGTCATCTCGATGGGAAACCCGATTTTGTATATGATCAATGCCTTTCGTTATGGATTTATAGGCGTGACCGATGTTGATATTCAACTGGCTTTTATCATTACCGGCGGATTTATTGTTACCTTGACCTTGTTCAGTCTTTACCTTTTACATAAAGGCATAGGTATTAAGAATTAGTCGAACGATGATCATCACGCCTGCCACCGCTCAGAAAAAACCACGGTTAGAGGATAGTCTTGGGGAATTTCTTTTGTTCGCCGATTTTGGCAACCGCGAATTGCTGGACGTCAATAATGAGCATTTGCTGTTTTTTAGCCGTTTCAATCCTCAGCGTTCGTCAGAAAAAGTCCTTTTTATGCTGTGTTGCTAAGGTCTCATTAGTCTTGGGCAAGGCCCAACATCAGGTATAATTAAGCATACATCTATCCGCCGCCGCAGTGCAGCGTAAACAGAGCATTTTGCAATGACCCAGAATAAAAACTCATCGGCTCACCCGAATAATCAGCATCAATCCGCTCATAACTTCCCGATTGTCGGCTTGGGCGCTTCCGCCGGGGGGTTGGAGGCTTTCGAACAGTTTTTCCGCAATATGCCGGCCGATAGCGACATGGCTTTCGTACTCGTGTCGCATCTCGATCCCAGCCATGCCAGCATCCTGACCGAAATCCTGCAACGAACCACGACCATGCGGGTAGCCGAAGCACAGGATCAAATGCAGATTGCACCTAACTGCGTCTATGTGATCCCGCCAAACCGCGACATGACTATCTTCAATGGCAGTTTACAACTGAGCATACCGGCTTTGCCTCACGGGCAGCGCATGCCTATCGATGCCTTTTTGCGCTCGCTGGCTGAAGATCAGGCCGAAAAAGCCATCGGCATTATTCTGTCCGGCACCGGCACCGATGGTACGCTGGGTTTGCGCGCGATTCTTGGTGCCGGCGGCATCACCTTCGCACAGGAACCGGCCACAGCCAAATTCGACGGCATGCCCTCCAGCGCAATCCAGGCCGGCTATGTCAGCCATATTCTGCCGGTAGAAACAATACCAGGCGTACTGATCTCAGGCGCGCACAACCTGATCCTCCAGCCGCCTAAACCAATCATTGCCTTAAGCGGCATTAATCGCATCCTGATGCAGTTACGTACCAGCACCGGTCACGATTTCGCACTGTACAAAAAATCCACGATCACTCGTCGTATCCAGCGCCGCATGTCGCAACACAGTATCGAGGACACCGAAACCTATGCCCGCTTCCTGAAGGAACATCCGTCCGAGATAGCGTCGCTGTTCAAAGAGCTGTTGATCAATGTGACCAATTTTTTTCGCGACCCCGAAGCTTTCGTGACGCTGAAACAGGAGATACTGCCGCCGCTGCTCGCGAACAAGGTCGACGATTATGTGTTCCGGGTCTGGGTGGCCGGTTGCGCCACCGGCGAGGAAGCCTATTCAATTGCCATGGTGCTACGCGAATTGATGGATGAAAACCGCTACGATTTTAAAGTGCAACTGTACAGCACCGATCTTGCCGATGATGCGATTACTGCCGCCCGTAGTGGCTGCTATCCGCCCAATATCAGCCAGGATGTTTCGCCTGAACGGCTGCGCCGGTTCTTCATCAAGGAAGATGGCGGCTATCGGGTCAAGAAGGAAATCCGTGAAATGATAGTTTTTGCGGTCCAGAATGTGATCAAGGATCCGCCTTTTACCAAGCTTGATCTGCTCAGTTGTCGTAATCTGATGATTTATCTGGAGCCGGAACTGCAAAACCGGCTGATTCCGGCTTTTCACTATGCCCTGAAACCGGGCGGTGTGCTTTTTCTGTCGCCGTCGGAGGGCGTCGGCAATCATGGCGAACTGTTTACGCTACTGAGCCGAAAATGGAAATTCTATACTTCCGTCCCTTCCGTAGCCTCGGCCCGCGCCATTTTAAGCAATAATCTGAGCTGGACAGCAGAAGCGAGTCACAAAGCGCCGGAAGAAGTGATTAAATCGGCCAAGGACACCAATCTGGCCGAACTGACCCGGCGCATGCTGTTGCAATTTTATGCCCCCGCCTCGGTCGTGACCGATAGCAAGGGTCATATCCTCTACGTCTATGGCGAGACCGGAAAATACCTGCGTCCGGCACCCGGTCAAGCCAGTTTGAGCATGGTTGATATGGCGAGGGAAGGGCTGCAACTGGAGCTGCGCGCCGCTATTTTATCCGCCAGCTCAAACACCCCGATCCTGAACCGGGAACTGTCGGTCAAAACCAACGGCGACTTTCACCCGGTGTCCCTCAGCGTCCGTAGCCTGTCGAATCCGAATGAGCAGTCCAGACTATTACTGGTCAGCTTTCAGGATTTACCGCAGCCGTCTTCCACCGCCAAACCGGCGCACAAAAGTCTAGTTTCAAAACCGGACGAGCAGCGCCTTATCGAGGAGCTGAAAAGCGAACTGGCCTATACCAAAGAAAATCTTCAGGCCACGATCGAGGAACAGTTTGCCTCGAACGAGGAGCTTAAATGCACCAACGAAGAGATGCAGTCCACTAATGAAGAGCTGCAATCCACTAATGAAGAGCTGGAGACATCCAAAGAGGAGTTGCAATCGATCAACGAAGAGCTGGTCACTGTAAACTCCGAGTTACAGGCTAAAATTGTGCAGCTGGCCGACATGCAAAACGACATGAAGAATCTGCTCGACAACATTCACATTGGCACCATCTTCCTCGACCAGCAGCTGATTATTCGGCGTTTTACCCGCGATGCGACCCAAATCTATAGGCTGGTTGCCTCGGATGTGGGTCGCGCGCTGAGTGACATCAAGCCCGAGCTGGAAGGTGAAGACCTGCTGGACGCCGCTCATACGGTACTTGATAATCTGGTGCCGATAGAGCGTGAAGTGAAAACCTTGAGCGGCAACTGGTATTTGGCGCGCATTCAGCCCTACCGGACCTTGGAAAACATGATCGACGGCGTGGTGATGACATTCACCAATGTCACCGAACACACGCGGTCTTTAGCGATACAGGAAGCGAGATTATTGGCCGAAGGTATCGTCAATACGGTGCGGGAACCGCTGCTGGTGCTTGATGTTGAACTGAAGATTGTCGCTGCCAATCGCTCTTTTTATCAGTGCTTCGACGTGATTGATAAAGACACTCTGGGGTGTTCGATCTACGAGCTGGGCGGCCGGCAATGGGATATCCCTGTCCTGCGCGAGCTGCTGGAGGCCGTGATAGCAAAAGGTCAGGCGTTTGAAAACTTTCGGGTAGAGTGTGATTTTCCCGGCATCGGTCAGCGTGAATTACTGCTTAATGCCCGCAGCATCATCGGTCAGACCGCTGAGCCAAAATTGATCCTGCTGGCGATGAATGAGCTGAGCGATAGAGCTACTCCGATGGCGTAGTGTATAAATGAAGCGGAATGGGCTAGCAAATTCTGACTAGTACAACAAACCGGAAGTTCGTGATCAAATTCAGGCAACCATAACTTTGCCTTGATAAGTCCACTTAAACGGCTTAGCCATCGTGTTGTTAAAATAATCAATGAACGCCATGATTTTTGTTT
>CANNNN010000086.1 GCA_947506075.1 Methylococcaceae bacterium | reverse complement strand
TACCCTTGATAACCGCGCATTATCCATTAATTGCAACAATGCATCAACTTTAGCTTCGACTTCGCTCAGCTACCGGGGGACATACTTCATCCTCAGCCTCGATGACTGAGCGTTGTTCATCGTTGGCTGAGCTTTGTTCATCGCTGGCTGAGCTTTGTTCATCGCTGGCTAAGCGTTGTTTATCGTTGGCTGAGCGGAGTCGAAGCCAAATATTGTCGATTAACCGGGTTTTGCCCAGCCTGGCCGCCGCCAACAAAACCAGCTTGCTATCCTCCTTGGTTGCAATTTTTAAGTCTCGGCTCCTGCACAGTTTAAAATAATCCGGCTTAAACCCTGCTTCCTGCAAAAACAGTAACGCACTACGCTCTATGTCACGATAAGACTGTTGCCCGGCTACAACAGCATCACGAGCAACACATAAAGACTGATACAATTTTGCGGCGACAATTTTTTCACCGGAAGTTAAATAGCCATTCCTGGAGCTCATCGCCAAGCCGCTAGCTTCCCTAACCGTTTCTACACCGATTATTTCGACCGGCATATTCAGATCCCTGACCATCGTCCGTATCACCGTCAACTGCTGAAAATCTTTTAAACCGAAAAACGCGACATCCGGCTGCACGATATTGAATAACTTGCAAACAACGGTTGCAACACCATCAAAATGCCCGGGCCTGAATGCACCGCAATAAAGTTCGGACAAGCCGGTTACCGAGACGAGCGTTTTGGCATCCGGCGTATAAATAGCTGAAACAGCAGGCTGAAACAACACGTCAACGCCGATAGCCATCAGCTTTTGCTGATCGTCCTGCTCGGTACGGGGATAGGACTCAAAATCCTCGCCGACGCCAAACTGGGTAGGATTAACAAAAATACTGACCACGACCCGATCCGCTTTTTTTTTCGCTTCCGCCACCAGCGCCAGATGCCCGTCATGCAGATTACCCATCGTCGGCACTAAGGCAACACACTGCCCCGTGGATCGCCATACCCTGAGGGCATCGCGTAATTCTGATACGGTATTAACTATGTGCATAAGCCTTAATAACTATGTTCGTCCGTTGGAAACAGGGACAACTTGACCGCCTGATGATAGGCCTGAATGGCCGCCTCGATATTCGCTGCGCCACTGATGAAGTCTTTGGAAAATCGCGGACGCTTGATAGTACCGATATTGAGCATGTCATAAAGCACCAGCACCTGTCCGTCGCAATCTACACCGGCACCTATGCCTATTACTGGGATTGTTAGTTGTGAACTGATGTCCTTAGCCAAACTTGCCGGGACGCATTCCACTACCAATAACCCGGCTCCGGCCTGCTGCAAAGCCAATGCATCGACAAGCATTTGGTCTGCCTCCGCCTGCTCCCGACCCTGGACCTTATAACTGCCCAATTGATTGATCGATTGCGGTAACAAGCCCAAATGTCCGCAAACCGGAATGCCCTGGTTAACCAGAAAGCTGACGCAATCGATACGCGCCCCTTCCAGCTTAACCATTTGCGCGCCGCCTAGCTGCATTAATTTGCTCGCAGACTTGGCCGCCATAAGCGGCGTGGCATAAGTCATAAACGGCAAGTCAGCGACGATAAACGCCCTGCGCCTGGCATTGCTGACGCAGCGTGTATGGTAAACGATGTCCCTGAGGGCGACAGGCAGCGTGGTATCGTGCCCCTGAATAACCATACCCAAAGAATCCCCGACCAGCATCATGTCGACACCCACCCTGTCGATTAAGGCGCTAAAGCTCGCATCGTAGGCGGTTAAACAGGAAATTTTCTCGCCTTGCTGTTTCATCGCCGCAAGATCGGTAATCGACAACGGTTTTAGCGTATCGTTGGAAGAATATGAATTCATTTTTAAACTAAATCAGTTAGAAGATAGCGCACGGACGACGTGGACTTTGGCTGCCATACCCTTAAAATGAATATTTTTCACCGGGCTGGCATGAAAAATATTCATTTTAAAATCCATTTAAACCCGCCTGATAAGCGTCATTCGTGTTCTAGTATTGTCAGACCATTCCTCGGACACTTCGCCAGCAGATCGGCAATAGTGCCTTTCCCGGGCACTTGTATATGCGGAGCGATCTCAAACAATGGATACAGGACAAAAGCACGATCCGCCAGTCCCATGTGCGGGACAATTAGATCAGCTAAGTCGATAATCTGGTCACCATAGAGCAACACATCCAGATCCAGGGTTCTTGCGCCCCAGCGTTGATCTTTTCTGACCCTTCCTTGCTCGTTTTCGATCTGTTGCAGACAACGCAGCAACTCTATCGGCGGCAAATCGGTTGCGATACCCATCACCGCATTCACGTAATCAGGCTGATCCTGAGGCCCCATAGGCGCACTATGATATAAACTGGAAAATGCCAACTCCTGTAGGCCGGGTATTTGCGTTATTGCCCCGCGCGCGGACTTTATCTGCTCGACAGGGTTTGCAAGATTACTACCCAAGCCGATATAAGCCGATATCCGGCCGCTAGTTGAATTTTGCATCATTTATACTTCTGGATTGGGCGCAGTAGCTTTTCGCTGATAGCTTCTTTTGCGTCCAGATTTACCATTTTGAGGATTGCGAGGAGGCTGGGTCATTTTTCTTTGTTCATTTTCACTGGCATGCTGATACTTTGTCCACCACTCGGCTAACTCAGGATCGCCGCCCCCGGTCTCGGAGCGCAATAATAAAAAGTCATAACCGGCTCTAAAACGGGGATGGCCTATCAGACGACTGGGTTTAGAGCCGATACGCGCATTAAACTTGGGCTGTAAACTCCAAACTTCACGCATCGCCATGCTGATATGGCGAGGCAGGGCCGTACTTCTAATCTGACTGGCAATAATCTCGCTTGCAGCATCCTGATAGGCAACAAACTCAATCTCGCCTTGCTTCATTTTCTTGTTAGCCAACAGCCGCACTGGTTCCCACAAAAAGGCCGCCAATAAAAAATAAGCCGTAATCGTTTTACCCTCGGCTATCCTGTTATCCGAATTTTCCAGCGCTTTAATCAACAACAATCGGGGAAAACCGTCTTCTTCAATCGCCAAACTGTTCTCCGTGGCCGGAAACAATACTTGAAAAAGACCATAATGCCTCAGAATTTCAAAGGTTTGCAGCGCATAGCCGGATAAAAACAATTTTAATGCTTCATCATAAAGCCTGGCTGACGGTATGCTGGCCAGCAACTGAGCATCATTGTGAATGGCTTTCTCGCAAGCCTCATCCAGCTTGAAACCAAGTTTAACGGCAAAGCGCACCGCCCTCAACATACGCACCGGGTCTTCACGAAAACGCATGTCGGGGTCACCTATCAGCCTGAGCGTCCCCGTCTTGTGATCAGCCATGCCGCCAACAAAATCCACTACCGAAAAATCCTTGATATTGTAATAAAGCGCATTGACGGTAAAATCCCTGCGCCAGACATCTTCTTCAATCGTACCGTAAACGTTATCCCGCAACAGCCGTCCTTCCTTGTTGAGCACCTGCTTATCGTTTTGTTCTTCGCCGGCACCACGGAAAGTCGCAACTTCAATAATATCCCGACCAAAACATACATGCGCCAGCCGAAACCGGCGTCCGATTAATCGGCAATTACGGAATACTTTCCTGACCTGATCCGGATCGGCGTTGGTGACTACATCAAAATCCTTGGGCTCCCGCCCCAACAACAAATCACGCACGCAGCCGCCGACCAAATAAGCCTCGTAACCCTCTTTTTGCAGGCGATACAAGACCTTCAGTGCATTCTCGCTGATCTGGGCGCGTGAAATATTATGTTCTGCCCGTGTATATATTTTGACATGTGCTGTAGCAGGTCCAGCTTCATTTTGAACCGACACCTGGCCCCTGCTCAGTACGGGCTTAATAATTTTTTTTAGGAAGTTTAAAATAGTCTTCACACCTTGTTTATTTTTCTAATTGTTTTGATTATAGCATTGCTAATGGATTCTAACCCACGGCAAGTTTCTTTTACATTAACGTTTTGAATAGAGTAGAATCACGGTTCTGATTTTTACCGCAATTCTAACTATTGCACACACTCAATAAATGATCAGACAACCATTTTTTAAACCCTCGCACAATGCTTAGCGTGCTTGACTGGAATTTGTTATGTTCAAAAAGATTCTTAATAGCTTAATTGACCAACCTTTGTTAACCAGCCTTTTTGCAACAGATTTTTTCATTCTTCTGTTTCATAGGCCGCCATTCCTGTTTTCTCTGGTAATGCTCGGTGCGCTGATGGGGATATGCATGTATTTTGGCCAAAAATTAGCTATCTTTAAAATTTAATTGGTCGGACCAGCAAAGTATACACAAAATAAACCAGGGCATGATTTCGTTTCTAGGCCTGGTTTATTACGTCGTCTAACAGTCATACTGTACGATCTGCTGCTGCTGATCGCACTTTTCTTTGTCGCGACTGCGCTGGTTCTGCCTTTAAATGCCGGCCAGGCTTTCACGGCCCGACAGTTTTTTTTCCCTCTGTATCTACTACTCGTCAGTTTTTTATTTTACGCCTGGTTTTGGACTCATGGTGGGCAAACATTGGGCCTGCGTGCCTGGAAAATAAAATTGCTGACTCTGGATAGAAAGCCCATCAGTTGGAAACAGGCTTTGCTCCGCTTTATATTCGCCATACTTTCCTGGTCTTTTTTTGGACTGGGCTTTTTGTGGATACTTATAGATAAAAACCAGCGCAGTTGGCACGATCATTTATCCAAAACAGCACTTTTTTTTAACACTGACGACAGATAATCAATACTTACAAATCACCCAGTCACATCCTTTCAATTCAACAACATGTGCTGTCATCATGAATTGGTTTACTAAGCTATTTTCCCCTCATTCCAATAGAGCTCTTCCGAAAAATAAATCAGTCGTCTCTCCTCATCACCAAAATCATACGTTTGACTGCTCGGAACCTATACATACCGAAGCTAAAAAGCACTCACTGGTAACGCTAAAAAAACTGGCTCCACTCCGAGACATGGACGATAGCTATGTCGAGCAACTGGTTCACACTACGCTAAGTTATGCCTCAGGCGCAGTGATTATCAGGCTAGGCCAGCAAACCAATTCGGTTTTTTATCTGCTTGAAGGCAGCCTTGAACTTCAGCCGGATAGCGACAACCATTACACCCTTTCAGCAGAGTCCTCAGGCACCAATCTGCCGCTCAATAGCGGTAAGCTATGTGGAGCAACGATAACCGCTACAACAGATGTCACTATTCTGGCTATATCAGGCGATTTTATCGGCCATTGGTTAGGAAAAAGTCAAGCACAGCAGGATGCAGTTGAACTGATTGATATTGCGTTACCCGAACAAATAGCCGACGACCGTTTTTTTACCAGCTTTACAGCGGCCTACCGAGAAAATAAACTAAGCCTGCCCTCTTTGCCTCAAGTTGCGTTGAAACTGAAAGAGGCCATGGAAAAAGATATAACTATCAAAGAGGCTGTTAAAATTATCGGCGTCGATGCCGCAATCGTAGCCAAGTTAATCCAACTTGCCAACAGTCCGCTCTATTCGCCCATCTCTCCGATTACCAACTGCCATGCAGCAGTCACCCGCTTGGGTCTCAATCAAACCAGAAAGCTGGTCATGGGCATCAGCATGAAACAATTATTTCATTGCCAAAATCCGCAACTGATGGAAAAAATGCAAACCTTGTGGAAAAACAGCCTCTATCTGTCCAGCTTAAGCTTTGTACTTGCCCAGGACAATGGTACGGTCAACCCCGAGGATGCGTTATTAGCTGGTTTGATCAGTGACATTGGCACGATACCGATACTGCATTTTGCCGAGCAGCATCCGAATGAATATCCAAATATAGAGGTGCTAGAGTCGGCTATCCCGTTTTTGAGTCCTCAGGTCGGTACGCTGACTCTGCATACCTTGGGCTTTCCTCCCGAATTGGCCAACATTCCCAATTACGCCGAAGACTGGTTCTACGAAAGTGATAGCGATAAGCTGAATCTGGTTGATATTGTCATACTGGCCAAATTGCACAGTTATTTCGGCACCTCACGGGCAAAGGAAATACCCTACATAAACGCGATACCGGCTTACACAAAACTCACAAACAGCAAACTAACCCCTGACTTTTCTTTGGATGTGCTGCACAAAGCCCAGCATCGCATCGCTGCCGCCATGAACTTTCTTTCCTGAGTCCACTATGAATAATCCTTTACTAGCTAACGCCACACTGCCACCATTTTCAAAAATAAAACCGGCACATATAGTCCCGGCTATAGACCAGTTACTGTCTGACGCCCGGGCATCGGTAGCGCAGCATCTTGCCGCTACTCAACATTACACCTGGAAAAATCTGGTCGAACCGCTGGAAGATGCCGATGATAAGCTGAATAAAGCCTGGTCTCCGGTTAGCCATTTAAACTCCGTAGTCAACAGCGACGAACTGCGCGACGCCTACAATGCCTGCCTGCCCAGGCTCAGCGCCTACTCGACGGAAATGGGACAGAACGAAGCCTTGTTTAACGCCTATCGTTTTATCGAAGGCAGCGAGGAATTTGCAACATTGGACCTCGCCCAGCAAAAAATCATCAGCAATGCGTTAAGGGATTTCAAACTATCCGGCATCGGCCTGGATAGCGAAAAAAAACTGCGTTACAAGGACATCAGTCAGGAATTATCTGCTCTCTCCAGCAACTATGAAGAAAACCTGCTCGATGCAACCAACGCCTGGAGCAAGGTACTCAGGGACGAACAGGATTTGGCCGGATTGCCTGCATCGGCTTTGGCCCAGGCCAAACAGACGGCCCAAAGCCATGATAAAGACGGCTGGATGATCACGCTGCAGTTTCCTTCCTATATTTCCGTCATGACTTACGCCGATAATCGCGAATTGCGCCGCGAGCACTACGAAGCCTATGCAACCCGGGCTTCCGAGTTAGGCCCACACGCCGGGCAGTGGGACAACAGTGAAAACATGGAAAAAATTCTGGCCTTGCGCCATGAAAAAGCCCAGCTTTTAGGATTCAACAATTACGCCGAATTGTCGCTGGCGACCAAAATGGCCGAAAAGCCGGAAGACGTCATTCATTTTCTGGAAGATCTGGCCGACCGGTCCTATCGCCCTGCGCGCAAGGATCTTGCCGAGCTGCGCGACTTTGCCAAACAACAGCATGAGCTTGATGACCTGCAATCCTGGGATATGGCTTATTTTTCGGAAAAAATGCGTTTGCATTTTTATCAGCTGTCTCAGGAAGAGGTTAAAGCCTATTTTCCGGTCACCCGCGTCCTGCCCGGCTTATTTGCTATCGTAGAAAAACTGTACGGCTTGCAAATCGCCGAGCTTAGCGATTTTGACAGTTATCATCCCGATGTTCGTTTTTTCCAGATTCATGACCAATCCGGTTCATTGCGCGGCCAATTTTATCTCGACCTTTACGCCAGAGAAAAAAAACGCGGCGGCGCCTGGATGGATGATTGCGTGGGTCGAAAAAAATCAGGCGATGCGATTCAAACCCCGGTCGCCTATCTGACCTGCAACTTTACCCCGCCGACCGGCGATACGCCCGCCTTATTGACCCATGACGACGTGACCACTTTGTTCCATGAATTTGGTCACGGCCTGCACCATATGCTGACCCAGGTTGATCATCTGGGCGTGTCCGGCATTAACGGCGTGGAATGGGATGCGGTCGAACTGCCCAGCCAGTTCATGGAAAACTGGTGCTGGGAACAAGAAGCGCTGGCGCTGATCTCCGGCCATTATCAAACCGACGAGAAATTGCCGGAGAGTTTGTTTAATAAAATGCTCGCAGCAAAAAACTTTCAGGCCGGCATGATCATGGTACGGCAGCTGGAATTCAGTCTGTTTGATTTCAGGATACACAAGGACTACGACACCAAACAAGGCGGCCGCATCTATGAAATTCTGGAGCAGGTCAGAGAACAGGTTGCCGTCGTTAAACCGCCAAAATTCAACCGTTTTGCGCACAGCTTTTCGCATATTTTTGCCGGCGGTTATGGCGCAGGTTATTACAGCTACAAATGGGCGGAAGTGTTATCCAGCGACGCTTTTTCCTTGTTTGAAGAAAAAGGCATTTTCGATCAGCCTACCGGCAGGGCATTTTTAAACAACATACTGGAAAAAGGCGGCAGCCAGAACGCGATGGACTTATTTATCAAGTTCAGGGGGCGAAAACCCACTATCGACGCACTGCTCAGACATAACGGCATAGCTGCATGAAATACAAGGATCTGCGCGACTTTATCAAGCAACTGGAAAAACAGGGCGAGCTAAAACGTATTACCGTCGAAGTCGATCCCTATCTGGAAATGACTGAAATTTGCGACCGTGTGTTAAAACAGGGCGGTCCCGCGCTGCTGTTTGAAAATCCGAAAGGCGCCAACATTCCGGTGCTGGCCAACCTGTTCGGCACGCCGCGTCGGGTCGCGATGGGCATGGGCGCAGAATCAGTCACCGAATTGCGCGGCATCGGCGAGTTACTGGCTTATCTAAAAGAACCCGAGCCGCCTAAAGGTCTTAAAGATGCCTGGGAGAAATTCCCGGTATTCAAGCAAGTGCTGAATATGGCGCCCAAACTGATCAGCTCCCCGCCTTGCCAGGAACTGGTGCGAACAGGCGATGAAATCGATCTGGGCGTTTATCCGATCCAGACCTGCTGGCCGGAAGATGCAGCGCCCCTGATTACCTGGCCTTTAGTCATCACCAAAGGCCCGAATAAGGACAGGCAAAATCTCGGCATTTATCGTATGCAAGTCATCGCCAAAAACAAGGTCATCATGCGCTGGCTTGCGCACCGGGGCGGGGCGCTGGATTTTATGGAATTCCAAAAAGCCCACCCCGGACAACCTTTTCCTGTTTCGGTTGCCTTGGGCGCCGACCCTGCGACTATACTGGCTGCGGTCACGCCGGTGCCGGACTCGCTGTCCGAATACGCGTTTGCGGGGTTATTGCGCGGCAGCAAAACCGAAGTTGCCAAATCGCTGCTTAACGACTTGCAAGTCCCCGCCAGCTCTGAAATCGTGCTGGAAGGCTTTATCTATCCCGGTGAATTCGCGCCGGAAGGGCCTTATGGCGACCATACCGGCTATTA
>CANNNN010000085.1 GCA_947506075.1 Methylococcaceae bacterium | reverse complement strand
ATCAAAAGCACAGGGCACAGCCAGTCGTTGATAACCGAAACTACTATTGGATTTGAACAGAATCAGGCAAAAAGGACCGTGAATATTTTCCGCTTCCAGAATCAGAAAGCTGCTGTCGCTCGGAAAGTAATAGCTGTAACTGTCTTCGCTGGAATACAACTCGCCCTTTGAGGATTTAAATGCAAACTTGGCCCGGCAGTCATTAAAACTGATTTCAGGAAAAAGATGCAGTTTCAGCGCATTCAACAGTGAGGTTTTGCCCAGGTTATTGCGGCCAAACAACGCGCAATGCCGGTCGATCGGCAACTCGGTATAGCAATAGCTGATTGAATTAACCGCAATCAGTTTTTTTACCGAATAGGCGATTTTTGTATTCAATAATTCCAAATTTTCCATGCTTAATCCTGCAAATACATTTCCTGTTCCAGCATTTTTTTATGATGGATCATCAATTCAATAGTGGGGCGTAAAAGTGGGTGGTTTTCACGAAACTTACGCAAAGCGGGCAAATGTTCGTTTTGTAGCTCAATCTTCGACTGTTTTAAAAGCTCGTCTGCACAGGGCGGCAGTAAAAAGCCGAGTCGGGCATGGAAAGTCAATTCAGCTATATTCGCAAACGTGGTTAGCCCGCCCATATCCAGGTCCAGCAAACATTCGATGTGCTGATAGTGATTGAAAAAGGCTTTATTCAAGCGGTTACTGACTGCATTACCGGCACCCCAAACAATATCCAGTTCCTGATCCTTAAAATCAGGAAACTGCTGCTTTAAAAAAGCCAGGGATTCATCTTTTTGTACAAAGTTTTCTTGATTTTCGATGATCAGTAAACGCTGACCCAAGGTGACCGGTGATTGTATCCCCTGTTCATCATTCAGAATGACGACCGGATGACTTTGTCGATACGGCCAGAGAATAATCATCGCCTGACTGACCGGATGCTTGTGACTGTCGCCTGCCTGCGCGGCAGAAACTCTACTGCTGATAAGATAGCCCGGAAAATCAGCCTGTAACCTGGAAAACCGTTCCTGATCAATAATACTGACCTGATAACTTACTTTGGAAATCTTCTCGGTCGAAAAAACACCCAAAATAGTCTGATCATCATATCCGTGCGGATACAACGCCTTACGAAAGCAATCAAAGTTGATAGGCTTCCCCGATTTAATGTTGTCGAGATATTTTGAGATTTGCATCTGTCAAGCAGGAAACGGTTTTTACCGCCAAACCGTGCTGTTATATCAAGCCCTTCTCATCCCGAGTCGGCACGATAAAGCCCAGCCCGTCATCCGTGGCAATAAAATCGGCTAACTCCAAGCGCAATTTATCGAGCGCCTGATCAAGGCTTTCTCGCTTTACCTGATGAAACGAAGGCGACAGGGTTGATGCGTTATGGTATTTCAAAATATCCAATAATATTCGGGCTTGCTCAATGGTGTATCGATGTTTCACAACTTCTCCGTGGATATTGCGCTGTTAAATTTGTTCACTCGTTTGAGGCATTCAGGCAGCCTGGTCACTTTCTTTATATCGCCTGTAGTCATAACCAGGACATTATATAGATGCCTTCCTTGTAAGCCACATTATTTCCTGTAGATCGCGCCTTGACTGCTCAGCGAGATTCCCCCATACCGTTAAATTGTTTTGCCAAATAAGTTGCATAGTGATCAGTCATTCCGCTTACAAAATCAATAACTCGCATCATTGCAAGATACTTCGGCGTATTTAATTGTTCAATATTTTTAATTCTCGGGTCAAATGTCTCTGCGCCAATTAAATCTACGACGCGTTTACTTTTAAAAGACATGTCCTTAGGATTGCTTATCCACTCATCAGCGGCTGTACACATAACATCGAGTAAGGTCGAAATAATGTAATACGCACCTATTTCCAACTCAACTTTTTTGGGGTGTGAAAATATTTTATTTTTTGCAATATTTTTAGCGTCCTGAACAGATTTTTCAATGTGCTTAGGGCAAAGGGAAATTAAATCACCAGGCATTCCTTGAAAAATGTCTTCTTCATGCTTGATAAATGCCTCTGCTGCCGCATCTATATAGGCTGAAATAATTTTTCCTCTAATGATAGATGGCTTCCTATTTGTAGGAACTTTATCTAACTCAGCGATCAAATCAGTAACGCCTACCGCTTCCAAAGCCGGCCTTAATATATCAAAAACCTCTTCCCAGCCGAGAATGTTCATTTCGAGACCGTCTTCGAGATCCAAAATACCATAACAAAAATCGTCAGCCGCTTCCATTAAGTAAACAAGTGGATGCCGACAATACCAGTCCTCGCCCTTTTGATCCAAACCGACCTTTGTAGCAATCTCATGAAAAATATTTAATTCTGATTGAAATACGCCATATTTATTAGCTCTTGGGCGCTCATTTTTAGTGGTAGGAAGTGATGTCCAAGGATATTTTATAAAGGAGGCTAGCGTCGAATACGTTAATCTCATACCGCCTTCATATGGATGATATTCTGCAGTCGTCAATATGCGTAATCCTTGCGCATTACCTTCAAAACAGAGCAGATCACTTTTTTCTTCAGGCTTAAGACCGGATAAATGATTTTTTCCATCATGACTAAACCAATTGCGGATCGCCTCTTCTCCGGTATGTCCGAAAGGTGGATTGCCAATGTCATGCGCTAGGCAAGCAGATTGAACAATATCCCCCAAATCAGTTGGCAAAAATCCCTTAGGAAGTCGTTTTCTATCCATTAAGGCATGACCAACCTTAATGCCCAAACTTCGCCCAACACAAGCAACTTCAAGGCTATGTGTTAAACGGTTGTGGATATGGTCATTGGTAACCAGGGGATGAACTTGGGTTTTTTTTGCTAATCGCCTGAAGGCCCCTGAGAATATGATTTTGTCATGATCAGAATTAAAAGGAGAGCGTCCAACTTCTTCTTTAGCCTGCCTATTGCCCAGCCTTCTTGTGTTTAATAATTGGTTCCATTCCATAAATAAGTTATCTCTTGATTTGCTTGTACTTGCCGCTTAAAGCCTAATAAAATCAGGGATTGCAAGTCGTTCAAGTTATTTCCTGCACGCGCTTAACGAACCCAAAATGGCTAATACTGTACTTCATTAATATTTTTGCAACAATATTTCTATGCAACATGCAGCCTGATTTAATCTCGCTTAATCATCAGCGACATCTATATACCCCCCTAATAAATATCTAGCCCAATCCTCCGCCGTATCGACATCCCATTGCCGAGCAAGCTCATGGAATGAGAGTGAAGCCTGTTCGATTCTACACCGGGTTTCTGCCATAACCTTTTCTGTGCCCCAGCTTATGCCTTCAAATAAAGCAGGTTGCGGCGCATTTAGGCCGATTAAAACATAACCGCCATCTTCGGCGGGAGCTATGACCCCATCCGATCCGCTTTGCAGCGCGGTCAATGCTTGCTGAAAATCAGCCACCGACAAGCTTGGACAATCACAACCGATAAGGATTGCAGACCGGTACTGCGACAGAGCATCACTAAAAGCAGTCAACATTCTCTGCCCCAGATCAACGCCACGCTGCGCAGACAATAGTAACGGATAAGCTTTGGCACACTGTTCAAAAAACGGATGCTTAGTATCAGGGGCGCAGCAAAGCCGAACATCGCATAAACGCTGTTGAAAAGCACGATCCAATGTCAAGCGCGTCAGTTGACTATGCACGTCAGCGGCCTGGCTGGCGGTCAGCGCCGGTTGCAACCGGGTTTTAACCTGACCGGCTACCGGCGCTTTGCAAAAGATCAGCAGTACGCTGTCGGGAAAAAGAGTGGTCATGACTTAACGAACAGAAAAAACAGAGCCATCAAGATCTCCGGTAATACCGCAGCACCAGGTCAGCCGGATCGGCGCCGAAAAAATACCTAAGTCTCAGCCACCACATCAGCAAGATAGTTTTGACTATGCCATGCTCTTGCCAGCGCCGCGCCGAGGCAATAACCTTAGCTGTCAGACAGCAAGGTCTCCCCCGTTTTTTCAGACTTGCACTGATAGCAATATCCTCCATCAGTGCAATGTCAGGAAAACCGGCAACCTCATCAAATGCTTGCCGAGTCATGAACAAAGCCTGATCGCCGGTGGCGATGCCGGTCAAGCGCGAACGCAAATTCATCATAAAGGCGATCAGCTTAAAAACTGGCTGAGGACTGTCGAAGCTGACATCAAATCGTCCCCAGTGATAACCCGAAGCTACCGCCTGCAAGATTTGATTTACCGCGTTATCCGGTAAACAGGTGTCGGCATGCAAAAACAACAGCACCTCGGCTTGCGCCCCCGCCGCGCCGAAGTTCATCTGCAGGGCGCGGCCGCGAGAACCATGTAAAACTTGATCGACCAGCGGTTTGGCGATTTGCGCACTATCATCAAAGCTGCCGCCATCGACCAGCAATAACTGACAACAGTTACGCAACGGCTGCAAGGCTTGTAACCTGGTAGCAAGCTGTCCTGCCTCGTTAAGGACGGGAATGATAAGGCTTAACTGGGGCTTCATCTATAAAGCGCCGCCGCAACTGCTGCCCTGCCCTGCGGTGCATCCGTAGCAATGCGCGCCTGTAGCAATCGACGAGCCACTCAAGGCTTGCAGCGTTAAATCGGCAATATGCACAGGCGATGTTGTCGTCGCACCCAGCGGCATGCCCAGCATCTGGTTAAAGTCACAATCGTAGACATAACCCTGATAATCGATACTCAGCGTATTCAGACACATCAGCTGAGCAAGATTATCCTTGCGGAAACTATCGCGCAATAAGTTCAGGTAGCCGTCAAACCGTCCCTGGCTGACCAGCATGCTGCCGAAACGTTTGATCGGCATATTGACTATCGCATAAAGCTGATTAAACACGATGCCGTAATGTTCTTGTAAATGCTGTTTGTAGGCCTGCTCCAGGCTTTGTTGATCGGGCGGCAATACTGCATCCTGCGGGTTATAAACCAGATTCAGTTGCAACCGGCTGTCCATCTGCCCATAACCCAACCGATTCAAGCGCTGCAATGCGCTTAGACTGTCCTTAAACACGCCTTTGCCGCGCTGTTTGTCGACGTTTTCTTCCAGATAACAGGGCAGCGAGGCGGTAACTTCCACCTGCTGCTCGGCCAGAAACTCTGCCAGGCCCAGAAAACGTGGATCTTCCAGGATGGTCAGATTGCAGCGATCAATGACCTTGATGCCCAGATCGCGAGCCGCCTTGACCAGATATTGAAAATGCGGATGCATTTCCGGAGCACCGCCGGTTAAGTCCAGGGTATGAATATTAGCCGCCTGAGCCAGGGCCAGCAACTGCTCCAGGGTTTCCAGACTCATCATCTCGGTGCGCTTGGGGCCGGCGTTGACATGACAATGTACACAGCTCAGGTTGCAAAGATAGCCGAGATTGACTTGCAGGATTTCCAATGGTTTCCGAAAAATGGCCGGGAAGTTACTCTCTGCCAGCAGTGGTCGGGTGTCATGCATGATTAATCCTTGGAAAACCAGATGTCGCCGTAATAGGCGGAAACCTGTCCGCCACTGTTATCCGTATCGGTCATCAACGCCACCGCATCTATACTGTGCACATCTTCTTTAAACAGCTTTGTTAGGTCGGCGCGAACATTACGCTTTTCGTTGTGCCAAACGTTCAGCGGCGCTTCCGGGCCGCGCAAGGCCAGCGTCATCGCATGATCGCCGGCAAAAGCATTAGGCCAGACAGTATCTTTTGCACTATTGCTGGACCAGACATAATTAACGGCCTTGGTCTGCCAAAACGCCAGACCGCCTTTGACCACCACATAGATGCGGGCGGCATAATCATCACCGGACTTGCTTTGTTCATTCAAGCCATTCAAGCGCTTACTTACTCGCCAGGACCAATTCAGTACCGGCGTTTTGTCCAGATCGATGCGCTGTTCCCTGAACAGTCCGGAACCTGCGGCATGGCTTTCGGCTTTCAACACCACGATGCCATCCAGGGTTTGCAGCTGATAACGGGTTTCGCCTTTAAAGATTTTGTGCTCCCAGCCGTCGAGCTGGTTACGGCTGAACTCACCCAGCATTACTGTGGCTTCAGCATGCACATGCTGCGTTGTAATCAACATCAGGAACACGAAATACAGACTTTTGATAAAGAATCTACGCGTGTTCATATGTCTAATATTTTAACCATGGTCATGTTTTGACAAAAATGCTCGGTATTCAAACTGAATGTCCAAGCATGATGGGGGTTGTAAGGCAGCCAATAACGTTTCTTTTTACCGTAGCTTCGACCAGATAGCGGTCACGCAATGGTAGCTGCGCGTAGCGAAATAATATCGGCCTTTGTTCAGCTACTGCGTGTTCGGTGATTGACATCCTCCCCCACCTAAAGGAAGGGGATTCCTAGTTGCCCAGGAGTGAGTAAGTATCGCTACTGCTCACAGGTTCCTGCTGCTGACGGCCTTACTGCACCGTTCACTTCACAGGCTAGCTCCGCCTATCCGGCGGTTGATTTTCGGCTAAAAGCACATGGCCTTTAGCCAGCACGTTCATCGCTCCAACAAGATCGGCATTTTCGCTAAAACCACATTCAACACAAACAAACTCCGCTTGTGTCTTACGATTTTCCTTGCTGACATACCGACAGCATGGACACGTTTGGCTGGTATGTTGGGGCGGAACTCTAAGCACCATCCCACCGTTCCAGTCTTGTTTATAATTTAGCATACTGCCAAACATACTCCAGCCTTGGTCTAAGATTGATCGATTCAATCCTGACTTCTGTGCGACTTTTTTTCCCGGTTCTTCGATACTTCCTTTTGATGACTTGCTCATATTGCTTATCTTTAAATCCTCAATGACTATTATCGCTTGGCTTTCGCTGATTTCAGTTGAGATTTTGTGCAGATAATCTTTACGGGCATTGCTAATATCCTCATGGCATTGAGTTATTTTTTCTTTTACTTTTTTCCAGTTATTTGAAAATTTCTTTTTATGCTTAAGTTGACGTTGTAATTTAGCAAGTTTTGCTGCTTTCGACTTGAAACTGTTCAAGGGCTCGTACAAGGTGCCATTGGATAGAGTGGCAAAATGGACAATGCCCATATCGATACCGACTATTGATGTTGATTGATGGGGCGGAAGTTCTGCTTCGTATTCAGTTTGAATGGAAATATACCAGTATTTTCCTTTCCGGCTTACCGTGATATTTTTTACTTCACCGATAATATTGCGGCTATTGCGATAGCTTACCCAGCCTATCTTTGGCAAAAATACTTTGCTTTTAGCTTGATCTACCTTGAATCCTTGAGGGTATCTGAAACTATCGTGTTGACTTTTTTTCTTGAATACCGGAATGCGTTTTAAGGGCTGATTTTTATCGAACCCATCCTTGAAAGCTTTCTCCAGGTCTTTAAGTTTTTGTTGCAACACTTGAGAGGGAAGTTCTTTTAAAAAGCCATATTCGGCTGAAAGTTTCCATACCGTTAGCCAAAACGCCATTTCACAATACCATAACAGCGGAAACTTACCCGACAACCGCTCAAGATTCAATGCCAAAAACTTATTCCAGACAAAACGACTACCACCGGCAAAATTAGAAAATTTCTGGTTTATTTCTGGTGTTACTTTTAGCCTAAACTTAAAGGCTTTGCGTATTGTCTTTTTCATGGTGTTATACTAGCACAATTTTTAATTGGCCTATGAAAGATAATCAAGATATTAGGCGCGGTAGACACTGTGTCTTTAATCTACATGCTCACTTGGTCTTTGTGACCAAATACCGTCGTGGCGTGTTCACTAAAGAGGTGCTTGAAGACTTACGCGGAATCTTCAAGGAAACCTGTCAAGACTTCGATGCAGAATTGGTCGAGTTCGACGGAGAAGATGACCATGTTCATTTGTTGGTGAACTATCCACCCAAAGTAGCAATTTCGGCATTGGTAAATAGCCTGAAAGGCGTTTCAAGTCGAATGATCCGCAAAAAGAATTACCCTGAAATCAAAAAAAAGTTATGGGGCGGCGCATTATGGTCGCCAAGTTACTTTGCGGGCAGTTGTGGTGGTGCGCCGATTGAAATTATTCGTCAGTACATTGAACAACAAAGAACGCCAGAATAATTACTTGCGTTAGTTGAGCCGCTTACATCCCCGCCCTGAACGGCTGAGTTTTACGCTGAACCTGATAAAGCCGCTGTCTTCACGCCTATATCCCAATCAGCAACACATGCCGCTGGTTTCAGCCGAGTCGCTCTGCGGTCCCGAGGTACAGTCGAACAAGCCGAAGTGGCGGGATTTTTCTCCCACTACCTGAAAATGCTCGGCATAGCGGCTTGCGCTCAGCATGTCGGCGGTATTGCCGCAGACGCGTAGCGGTCTGCCGGTTTCGAAGTGATGATGGTCGTCCAGATTGAAACTATGCAGATGCTCGGGGATGGTGCCGAGATAACAGGCGACGTGCCCGTAATCCTCGCAGCGGTCTTCCAGTGGAAGTTTAAAGGCGCTGACGGTGACCGAGCTAAACTTGACCATGCCGATTTTGGCGGCAACATCTGGATCGTCGAGACTGATGGGATTTTGATTAACGACACGCACATCGGGGCAGCCCAGTGCATGCAAAATGCGCCGGAAATCCTCCCAATACAAGGCGCCGCCCAGGCATTCGCCGAGCAACACGGGATCATGACGCAAGGCGGCCGGAATGCGTCGATCAGAGAATACATCGGAAAAATACAGTTCACCGCCCGGTTTTAATACCCGGAATATTTCCGCTAGCACCTTGGGTTTTTCCGGTGAAAGATTAATTACACAATTGGAGATCACCACGTCGATACTGTTATCTTCAATACCGATAGCGGCGAGGTTTTCTATATGACCATGTAAAAATTCGACATTGGCATAACCGAAGCGCTCGGCATGCCAGTCGCGATGGCGCACGGCAACTTCCAGCTGTTCCGGCGTCATGTCGACGCCAATCACCTGACCTTTAGCACCAACCAGTTTCGACAGCAAATAGCAGTCGCGGCCGGAACCGCAGCCCAAATCCAGCACGGTCTTACCCTGCAAAGCCGGAGGCAGCGGGGAGCCGCAACCATAAAAGCGCTCCAGTACTTCAGGATGCAGGCCGGCTAGCAAGGCTTTTAAATATGCGGGCATTGCGTCTATGCTGCAACAGGCGCT
>CANNNN010000084.1 GCA_947506075.1 Methylococcaceae bacterium | reverse complement strand
TCACCCAACCTTGCAGAGTTTCCGCTTTAATATCAACACCCGTGATTTGACCTGCATCGCTTACCCCGACCAACACCACGCCACCTTTGGAATTGGCGAAAGCAACCAGCGTTTCAATAAGCTCTTTTTGAAAGCTAGTTTTAAATTCGACCCGAGCGCTCTCCCCCTGTTGAATTAAGTTAAGGAAATAATCGTCTGCGTCAGAGACTGAGCTTAAAGGGTGTATTGGCATAACGAATGGCTTAATTCGCGGTGAGGAAGTCATGAACTCTCAGCTCAATGGTCAAGCGGTCCAAGCCGTGCTCTTTCAGTAAATATTCGTAGGTGCCACAGTGCTCGGAGTAGCGATCATTAACACCAATTCGCAAGATGCGTACTGGCGCAAATTCAGACGCAATTTCAGCAATCGCAGAACCCAGGCCACCCAATACGGAATGTTCTTCAAGCACAACAATGATCCGATGCTGTTTACAGATAGCCGTCACTTGCTCATTATCCAGCGGCTTGATGAAAGGAGCACTCCAAACGCTAACGTCGGGATAAGAGTCTGCGGCAATATCAAGGGTAGTACGCACCAAGGCTCCGGTAGCAATGAAGGCGATATCGTCAGATTTTCCTGGCTTAGCCTGCAACAAGCTGCCCACGCTTGCTTGCGCTACGGCAACATGCACATCTCCACGATCGGATTTCCCCATGCGCAAATAAACGGGAGATTTCGAGTGATAGGCCATTTCCATACACGCAGTCACTTCAAACCGGTCTGCCGGAGAATAGACCGATAAATTGGGTATTGCTCGAGTGCAGGCAATATCTTCGGTCGATTGATGGCTGGTACCAAGGTGGCTATAGACAAACCCAGCGCCATCACCAATAAAAATAACCGGTAACCGGTCATGAGCGACATCCAGTTTTATCTGTTCGACAACTCGCACGGGGATGAATGCCGCCAAGCCATAGACGAAAGGTCTGAAGCCAGACCGCGCCAGACCCGCCGCCATTCCCACCATGTTCTGCTCGGCTATACCTGCATTGATGTATTGTGCAGGGCATTCTCTGCGGAAATCATCAAACAGGGCGTAACCATGATCACCCGTCAGCAGCAAAACAGTAGGATCGGCCTTGGCAAGGCGAACCAGCGCTTCTGAAAAAGCAGCTCTCATTGCACACATCCGGCAACGACCGCCAAGGCTTGCGCGTAAGTTTCGGAATCAAGCCGCGTGTAATGCCAGATATTGTTGTTTTCCATAAAGGGCACACCTTTGCCTTTGACGGTTTGGGCGATCAGTGCTTTCGGTGACTTTGAGTTACTTGCCCAGAGCTGTGTGATAGCGCCGTCAATTGCAGCTTCATCATGGCCATTAAGGGTTAGTGCTTCAAAACCAAAGCTTTCAAATTTAGCCTGTATAGAGCCCAGTTTAAGAACCTCTTCAGTGCTACCCATAGCCTGAAAGCCATTTTCGTCAACAATTACCATGAAGTTTTTAAGCTGATGGTGTGAGGCAAAAAGAGCACCCTCCCAAATTGGGCCTTCATTGATTTCCCCGTCGCCGACTAAGGCATAGGTTTTTTGATCAGTGCCACGTAGCTTTGCACCCATCGCCATGCCGACACCTACCGAAAAGCCATGCCCCAAGGAACCGGAAGTCACTTCCAGACCAGAGACTCGCGAATCAGATAAGCCTTTTAAATCGCTGCCATCGGCAAAATAAGCCGAGAACGCTTCATCTTTAAGCCAACCCATTTCGCGCAGGCAGGCATATTGCGCCATCACACCATGGCCTTTGCTGAGCACGAAGTAATCACGATCAACAGCAAGCGGATCGTTACCCGGATAGCGCAAATGATTTCGGTACAACACGGCCAGCAGTTCGATAATCGAGAATGCACAGCCGATATGAACAGTGGAACCCGCATAAGCCATATCCAACACGGTTTTGCGTAGTATTTTAGGATCAAAGTGTTTACTCAGGGGAGTCATTGCCAGCACCGTTCAGGAATTGATGCCCAGATAGCTCTCGATCTTGCTGGCCGCAAACTCCAGCATCTCCTGGGTTAACGCCGGTTGCACACCTATCCAGAACGTGTTATTCATTACATTATCAGTATTGGTCAGATCGCCACTGACACGATAGTTGGTTCCGATCATGTACGGCTGACGGGTCAGGTTGCCGGCAAACAGCAGCCGCGAGCCAATTTTGTGCTGATCCAAATAAGTCAGCAAATCCAGTCGAGTAACAGGGCTGTTTTCTTTTACCGTAATCGGAAAACCGAACCAGGAAGGGTCTGAATGTTCGGTCGCTTCGGGCAGTGTTAAAAATTCTTCACAACTCTTTAGACGATTTTTTAGAAATGCAAAGTTGTCCTTGCGGGCCTGAATAAACTGTGGCGCCTTATCTAGCTGAGCTACGCCACAGGCAGCCTGCATGTCGGTAATTTTTAAATTGTAGCCCAGGTGACTGTAGGTGTACTTGTGGTCGTAACCTTTGGGCAGTTCGCCCAGCTTCCAGCAAAAGCGTTTGCCGCAGGAGTTGTCTTTGCCGGGCGGGCAAAAACAGTCCCGGCCCCAGTCGCGGAAGCTCTCGGCGATTTTTTTGAGGTTCTTGTGATTGGTAAATACCGCACCGCCCTCACCCATAGTAATATGGTGAGCCGGGTAAAAACTTAAAGTGCCTATGTCGCCAAAGGTGCCGACCATCTTGCCGCGATAAGTGGTACCCAACGCATCACAGCAGTCTTCGACCAACCAGAGATTATACTTTTCGCACAGGGCCATAACCACATCCAGGTTGAACGGGTTGCCCAGTGAATGCGCCAGCATGATGGCTTTAGTTTTTGGGGTGATCGCCGCTTCTATCTTGCTGGCGTCGATATTGTGTGTTCTAGGATCCACATCTACAAACACCGGCACTGCGCCAAACTGAAGAATGGGATTAACCGTAGTAGGGAAGCCTGCGGCCACACCGATGACTTCATCGCCCGGCTTGATGGCCCGGTCGCCCAGTTTGGGAGACGTCAATGTGCTGAATGCGACCAGGTTGGCTGAAGAACCCGAGTTGACGGTGATCAGATGCTTTACACCGATAAAAGTGGCAAGCTTTTTTTCGAATTCGGCGTTGAAGCGTCCGGTAGTAAGCCAGCCGTCTAGCGAAGCTTCGACCATAAGTTGGCGCTCTTCTACGCCGATGACCTTGCCAGAAGGGGGAATGACGGTAACACCCTGTGCAAATGTTTGTGGCTGGTTCACCGACACTTGGAATTGTTCGATTTGATGGCTTATAACCAAGCGCATCAATTTTTCCAATGTCTTGTTACTAACTGCACCGACTTCGCCACAAAAAAAACGTGGCGAAAAAACCATCTGTTTGCTGACTGGGAATACAGTTGGCTTGTCCAGTTTGCCGATTAGCAGATCATCTGGATTAAGAATTAACTGATTTTCTTCATTCCATTGAGTGGTTTTTGTGCTACCTGGTATTCCCATTACATCGCCTTTGCTATTGGGCAAGGAGGTAATAAGTACAGGGCGAATCTTCGCTCCCTTTTGATCAACAAAAGGCACTTTGTAGATGTGTATTGTTCCTGGCTGAAATGAATTAACCTCTGACATATTTTTCCCAAACCGCATCTTCTTCAGGATCGTTTTCAATAACTGCCGAATAAGCGGCTAACATAAATTGATCATCATCATTCAACTCACCTAAAGCTTTGGTCTGAATGGGTAATACAATAACCTCGAATTCATTTCCCATATCAGCAGGTACATTAATGTGCAGCTGGTGATTTATATCAACGCGTAAAGTCTCTCTTAATACAGCTTGTCTCATGACTAATTCCTGATTTATCTATGTTCTAGTTTACTGGCCATTCGACACCGCCAAACCAAGCAGAGTCGGCTGCATTGCCTTATATAACTGAGCCTTAACATCAAATAATTCTTCCCAGTCTACGTTATTATCATCGTCAGTATCAAAAAAGCTGGTCAATCCAATGGTCTGAAAATCCTGTTCAGCCGTGGATGTTGCAGCAAAAAACGATTGCGCAACCCCGTTAGTTTGATCGTCTTTATACAAAACAATAACAAACAACTCGGCTTCGCTAACACCGACCAGAGGTGACAATAGCTGAATATTGCCTTCTTTATAAATAGCCTTTAGAGCTTGCATTACAAGCCTCCTTCATTCATTTGATAATCCGCAATTTGCTTCAAAGTTACCTCCTTCATGTCCGATCCTTGCTGATAATGTTTTTGCCACTTTACAATTTTGGCTAGTGCCTCATCCAAATGCCATTTTGGCACCCAGTTCAATCGGGCTTTTGCTTTGGAACAATCCAGCTTAAGGTAATGGGCTTCATGAGGATGATCACCGCTATCCAGCACCCAGCTTGCACCTTCACCCCAGCTATGGGTCAAGTTATCTACAATCCATTGCACTGGTTTGGCATCTTGATCGCTGGGGCCAAAGTTCCAGCTTTCTGCGTAACTTGAATTTTCTTCATATAATTTTTGTGCCAACACCAAATACCCTGATAACGGCTCCATTACATGCTGCCAAGGTCTTATTGCATTAGGGTTACGAATATAGACTGGCTCGCCTTTAGCAATGGCGCGCATTATATCGGGAATAAGTCGATCTTCTGCCCAATCGCCACCTCCAATGACATTTCCAGCTCTTCCAGAAGCCAAAGCTACTCCATGGTCTTTATAGTTATCCGGATAAAAATATGAGTTACGATAGGCCGATGTCACCAATTCTGAGCAACCCTTGCTGTTACTGTATGGATCGTGGCCGCCCATCGGTTCGTTTTCCCGATAACCCCAAGGCAATTCGCGATTTTCGTAGCACTTATCGCTGGTCACATTGACGATGGCTCGCACACTACTCGTCAGCCTTGCTGCTTCCAGCACATGCACAGTGCCCATCACGTTGGTGGAGTAAGTTTCTATCGGATTGGCGTAGGAATAGCGCACCAAAGGCTGGGCAGCCATGTGTATGATGATTTCGGGCTGATATTTGTTAAACACGGACGAAAGTGCCGTAAAATCGCGTATGTCCGACTCGATACTGACCATGTGTTCAGCAACATTAGCCACAACAAATAAACTTGGATTTGTAGGCGCAGGTAGCGCATAACCAATGACTTTTGCACCCATGGATTGCAACCACAGAGACAGCCAACTGCCCTTGAAGCCGGTATGGCCGGTTAGCAGTACAACTTTACCAGCCCAGAATGATGAATCTACCATATTTTCCACGGCGCCTTTCCGCTCGCCCACAACTCTTCAAGATGAATTTTATCGCGCAAAGTATCCATAGGCTGCCAAAAACCGGAGTGAAAATGAGCCGCCATTTGTCCTTCTTTGGCAAGTTGCTCCATAGGTTCGCGCTCCCAAACCGTGCGATCGTCTTTAATGTAATTAAGTACTTTAGGCGACAGCACAAAAAAACCCCCATTTATCCAACTGCCATCTCCTTGAGGCTTTTCCTGAAAGCTGATTACGCTATTTCCTTTCAAGTTAAGCGCACCGAACCGCCCTGGCGGTTGCGTTGCTGTCAGGGTAGCCAGTTTTCCATGTTGTTTATGAAACGCAACCAGCTGAGTAATATTTACATCACCAATACCATCCCCATAGGTGCAGCAAAAATCTTCGTCTTGTACATAGTCGGCAATACGCTTAATCCTGCCACCGGTCATGGTTTCTTCGCCGGTATCTACCAGCGTGACGCGCCAGGGTTCGGCATTGCGTTGATGCACTTCCATCTGGTTGCTTTGCATGTCAAAGGTCACATCGGACATATGCAAAAAGTAGTTGGCAAAATACTCCTTGATCACATAGCCTTTATAGCCGCAGCAAATGACAAAGTCATGTATGCCATGGGCTGAATAGGTTTTCATGATGTGCCAGAGTATCGGCTTTCCGCCAATTTCGACCATAGGTTTAGGCCGTATTGATGTCTCTTCACTGATCCGCGTGCCTAGGCCACCTGCAAGAATTATCGCTTTCATACCTGATTATTTCCTAATGCGTTATAAGTCAAGTTAACTCTCTCCCGAAACAAAGGGGTTAACCCCATTTCTTTCAAAACATATTGATGTAAAAAGGCGCTTAGGAATGAGAATGAAATAACTTGAGCATCTTTAATTTCTGGATAACGCTTTCATCTAAACCGCTTACTTCGACTAATAGTAGCAATATCAATGTCTTTACCCAGCATATTCAAGGCGATGGATTTTATAAGCTCCACATTGGAGGCCAGTTCGTCCGCTATGGGATATTTATCAATTTCGTGCGCCCTGATTAAAAAATAACCAGCGACCTAAAGCGCTGGTTACTTGATCATGTTGTTTGGTAAATTTTTTAAGTTCTACCTAATGCGACTCAAAAATGTCATGCATTTTATCATCTTTGCCGGTCACTGTAATGATGATTTAAAACTGCGATTGTTTTACCCGCTCACGCTGTAATGGCCATTTGATGATTCGAACACGGTTTGTATCAAATACTCACTCATAAAGACTGAGCTTGCGGCAATTTGTTCAATCAATGGTGCAATGAGAGAGATCAACTCGGGCGGTTCCGCTACCTGGGTGGGCCTTGGTATTGTTTAGAATGGATAATCGAGTGTTTTTAATGGATAATGCGCGTCTTTAGTTGATCCAACCTACCGCAGTGAAGCAATGAAAAAGAAGATAGAGGAACTTATCCTGCAAGCCGTCGAGACACTCAAAGTTGACGGTGTTCTCGCTCAGGAAATTACCCCGAATATTACGATTGACCGCACCCGTGATGCACAACACGGTGATTTTGCTTCGAATTTGGCGTTGATGCTGGCTAAACAGGCTAAGACTAACCCCCGTCAGCTGGCGGAAAAACTGATGGCCGCCCTGCCTGAAGATGCTTCCATTATTAAAGTAGAGCTGGCCGGCCCCGGTTTTATCAATTTTTTTATCGACCCTACCGCCCAATTTCAGGTTATAAAGCAAATTCACGACCAGGGTCGGGAATTTGGCTTGAGCCAAGTCGGTGCCGGAAAAAAAGTTCAGGTTGAGTTTGTGTCCGCCAATCCTACCGGGCCTTTACATGTCGGTCATGGGCGCGGAGCCGCCTACGGTTCTGCAGTCGCTGATCTGCTGGAAGCAGTCGGCTTTGAGGTGCATAGGGAATATTATGTCAATGATGCTGGTCGGCAGATGGATATACTCGCTACCAGTATCTGGCTCAGATATCTCGAAGAATGCGGCGAAGTTGTGCGTTTTCCCAGCAACGCTTATCGCGGCGACTATGTGCGCGAAATTGCCGGGGACATTCATAAAAACGCCAATAATGAATATCGCAGACCCGCAGAACTGGTGTTGGAAAACATACCGCCCGATGAAGCCGAGGGCGGCGATAAGGAAGAGCATATTGATGCCTTGATATCGCGCGCCAAAATCTTGTTAGGTCCTTCACTGTATCAGGACTTTTTTCAAATAGGCTTGAACAACATCCTTGGCGACATCAAGATTGACTTGAGCGAGTTTGGTGTTGACTATCAGCAATGGTTTTCAGAACGCCAGCTAATGGATGACGGTTCTGTTGCGCAAGCGCTGGAGCGTTTGCGTGACGCAGGTCATCTCTATCAGCAAGATGGCGCGACCTGGTTCGCCTGCGCTAAACTGGGTGACGAAAAAGACCGGGTGGTGGTGCGCGAGAATGGTCAATCCACCTATTTTGCGTCCGATATTGCTTATCACATGAACAAGCTGGATCGCGGCTTTGATCTGATTATCGATATCTGGGGTGCCGACCATCACGGTTATATTCCCCGGGTCAGGGCAGCCCTCGCGGCGTTAGGCGCTGATGAATCCAAACTGAAAGTGCTACTGGTGCAGTTCGCCTCGCTGTATCGCGGCGAAGAAAAAGTATCCATGTCGACCCGCTCCGGCGAATTTGTCACCCTGCGGCAATTGCGTAATGAAGTCGGCAAAGATGCGGCGCGTTTCTTTTATGTAATGCGCAGGTCAGAGCAGCATATGGATTTTGACCTGAAGCTGGCAACCTCAAAATCCAACGAGAACCCGGTATTTTATGTCCAATACGCCCACGCCAGAGTATGCAGTGTGTTGCGCCAACTCGATGAAAAAGGCTGGGAACGCAACTTACTGCTGGGCATGGACAACTTAACGCTATTGACCGAAGAGCATGAAACCCATCTATTGGGAACCTTGACCCGCTATCCTGAAATGCTGGAACGTGCTGCGTTACAATACGAGCCGCATCAACTGATTCAGTACCTGCGCGAATTAGCCAATGAGTTCCACACTTACTACAATGCCCATCAATTTCTGGTTGAAGAGGTGAGCATACGCAACGCAAGGCTCAATCTGATTTGCGCGGTAAAACAGGTATTGGCAAATGGTTTGGGCTTATTAAACATCAACACACCTGAAGCAATGTAATGGCTAAAGACTACAAACACAGGACGCAGAATAAGAAAACCGCGTCATCGTACAGACAGGAACCCAAAAGTCTCGGCCTGTGGCGGTGGATGCTGATTACGGCATTGATCATTTCGTTTGTAGTCTTTCTGGTTTATTTGAGCAGTCTCGGATCGAAGCAATCCACTCCTCAGCAAGTTGAGCCTGAGGCGGCCAAAGCCGAAGCGCCTAAGCAGGAAAAAAAGCCTGAGCCGGGACCGGTATTACCGCAATTTGATTTTTATACCATTTTGCCTGAAAAAGAAGTCATCGTACCGGATTATGAAATCAACACCCGCGCCAGAGAAGAGCGGGTAGGGCAGGCCAAAACGGCCAGCTATATTCTGCAGGCCGGCTCATTCAAAGAATTTAAAGATGCCGACAGTTTAAGAGCAAAACTGGCTTTAATGGGCATAGAATCCAAGGTTGAGAAAGCAAAAATCGGCAATGTGCTCTGGAATCGTGTCAAAATGGGACCTTATGCTCAAATGTCCAGCGTCACTACGCTACGCAATCGCTTAAGAGGAAATGGCATTGACGTGCTGGTTATAGAAGTTGGGAATTAATACCGGCAAAGATATTGATGCCATCAATGATTAATCGACATTAAATCAGACGTCTGGAGTGCAGGCTTCGCCTGCTTGCAGGCGAAGCCTGCACTCCAAGTTGCCACGGATTAAATGTGTAGCTGTCATGTCGTTTAATCAATTCAGTACTTTATAAATCATATCACTACGAGGATACGG
>CANNNN010000083.1 GCA_947506075.1 Methylococcaceae bacterium | reverse complement strand
CGACATGGAGCGGCTGCGGCTTTTAGAGCTACAGAAAAAATTAGCGGCCTGACGCTTTTTTGATAGTACCTGCAAGGTTATCCTCAGGGAAGGTGCGCCTACAATTTGTGATTTGGGGGGATAATTCTGAATATTGGCTGGTCTGCTGAGAAATAAGTGGATTGTCCCGACTTTGAAAAGTTTTTCAAAAAAATATTTTTTGATTTTAAGCTGATTTTTTTGAAAAGTGGCTTTTTCGGTCAGGCACTAAATAGGATGTATTTGTCCACTCTCCTGAAGGTTATCTTTAAGCGAGATAAATTCTGCTTCAGACATTCTCGGAAAGTAAGTACAAAGCGGATGTAATTCCATCATTGGGTCGTTTTTCTCAGTCATTAATTGGCCTTAATTTAAAGCAGTCATTATAACATGGCTAATCCGCCTGATTTTTTATGATAAATTACAACCATGCTATTGACCAATTGGACAATAGCATTGAATCTACCGGATTTTATCCAACCTATGCAAACGTAAACTGACCTCTTTATGGAACAAAAATCGGAAGAATTGGATCAAATCGAAACGGTCACTCTGAGCCATTACAATCAGAATGCTGAAGCGTTTTGGCAGGGAACAAAAGATCACGATGTGGTTCAGAATTATGAGGCATTTTTAGCTCCGTTTCCAAAAGACCAAAAACTGGATATTTTAGATCTGGGCTGCGAGATGTTAAATATTTCCAGTCGTTGGGGCACAGGCCGGTAGGTCTGGATGGCAGTGAAGTCTTTTGCGCTATGGCTCGCAGCTATACAGGCTGTGAGATTCTTCAGCAAAAGTTTCTCAGCATGGAACTGCCCAAGCATGCTTATGATGGCATCTTCGCTAATGCGTCGCTCTTTCACGTCCCCAGCCAGGAATTGCCACGTGTCCTTGGTGATTTACACGCAGCCTTAAGGCCTGGCGGTATCTTATTTTTGTCTAACCCTCGCGGTGATGGTGAAGGCTGGTCAGGACAAAGATACGGGCATTACCTGCAATTTGATTCCAGCAAGGTATTTATGGAGTCCGCAGGGTTTGAGGTGCT
The DNA here is from genome assembly GCA_947506075.1 of Methylococcaceae bacterium. Taxonomy (GTDB): domain Bacteria; phylum Pseudomonadota; class Gammaproteobacteria; order Methylococcales; family Methylomonadaceae; genus Methylobacter_A. The sequence goes on along the minus strand of CANNNN010000083.1, from coordinate 8,144 downwards.
TGATTATTACTACCGGCCTACAGGCAAACCCAACCATGAACAACCTTGGTTAGCGATTGTAGCAATCAAAACCATGAGACAGCTGTGAGAACGCCATACCGAACCGCCCCAAATCCTTCCACCGAAATACCCAAAGGCATACCCTTTATTATAGGTAATGAGCTCGCGGAACGTTTTAGCTATTATGGCATGCGGGCTATTTTGGTTGTCTTTATGACGCAATACTTGATGGATGCCAGCGGCAACTTTGCGCCTATGACGCCCAACGAGGCGAAGGGCTATTTTCATTTATTTGTTTCCATTACCTATTTCACGCCATTTTTAGGCGCGTTGTTAGCGGATGGTGTATTGGGCAAGTACCGTACCATTCTTTTGCTTTCTTTTGTCTATTGCCTGGGCCATTTTTGCTTGGCATTGGATGACACGCGAACGGGATTGTTACTAGGACAAACCCTGATTGCATTAGGCGCCGGCGGTATCAAACCCTGCGTATCTGCCCATGTAGGCGACCAGTTTGGCGCAACTAATCAGCATTTGCTAAGCAAGGTCTTCAGTTGGTTTTATTTGACGATTAACCTCGGGGCTTTTGTCGCCATGTTGCTGGTGCCCTGGTTGCTCAAAACCTATGGTGCATCGGTCGCATTTCTGGTGCCTGGTGTGTTGATGCTGCTGGCAACGGGGATATTCTGGTCGGGGCGCTATCGGTTTGTACACATACCTGCGGCCGGCATGGGATTCGTCCGCGAGGCCTTGAGCGGCGAAGGTTTACGCTGCCTGATACGGTTAAGTGGTATTTATTTGTTTATTGCAATGTTCTGGGCCTTGTTCGACCAAAATGGTTCTTCCTGGGTCTTGCAAGCGCAACAAATGGATCGCCATGTCTTCGGCATAGATATTTTACCCTCGCAAATACAAGCCGCGAATCCATTGCTGATTGTTATGCTGACACCCTTGTTCTATAAACAGTTATACCCGCGACTAAGCCCTTTTTTACACCTGGGTTATATCAACAAAATCGCCATCGGTCTGTTTATTACCGTCTTGTCGTTTGTATTGGTTGCGGGTATCCAGATGCGCATCGACGCAGGATTCCACCCGAGTATTTGCTGGCAGTTACTCGCCTACCTGTTACTGACTTCCGCTGAAGTGATGGTATCGATTACTTGTCTGGAATTTTCCTATACTCAAGCACCAAAAACGATGAAATCCCTGGTGATGTCATTTTATATGGCGGCAGTTGCACTCGGGAATCTGTTCACCAGTGCGGTAAACTTTTTCATTGAAAATCCGGATGGTTCTAGCCGTCTTGAAGGAGCCAGTTATTTTTGGTTTTTTGCCGGATTGATGTTGGTGACAGCCGTGGGATTTGTTTGGCATAGTCGAAATTATCAAGAACAGGCTTATCTGCAAGATGAAACATAGCTACCTTAAAATGATCGGCAATCTTCATTGTCAGTAAAAACGGTATAATTATTTATCAGGACACTCATACCCACAACCTCCTTATTCATGAAACCATTCATCGCATTTGATCTCGGCAATGTTCTCATTCCCTTTGATCACATGAAAGCCTGTCGAGCACTTGGCGCAATACACAGTCTTGACCCTCAATTTATTTATGGCCGTATCTTTGAGACCCAATGGTGCGGGCAAGCCTAAAATAAATTGAAAGGCTAGGTTAATCATGAGGTATGTGAATTATAAACATTTAATCACAATGCGACGCGGCGTCTCACAATATAATGGAAGTGGTACTCATACTGCTAGATTACTCTGCTTATTTATTAGCCCATAGCTTGGAATGATTTAAAACCAAATAAAATTGGAGTAATCTCTCTATATTCCATGCATGCTGCATGTTCTAAACTAAAGCGTATATTGAGAGTCTTATGATTTACAAGGTTGAAGGCGACATTCTATTAAGCAAGGCACAAGCGATTGCACATGGGGTAGAAAAAAACGATCCTATGGATAAATGCTTGGCACTTGAGTTGAGCAACAAATATCCAACGATGCTTACAGACTTTCATCGCTGGTGCCATCAACATAATACCAAGCCGGGTGAAGCCCGGTTATGGACTGGGCCAGATAACATTCGTATTGTGCATCTAATCACTCAGGAAAGCCTGGAAAGCCCCGATCATCTTCATGGCAAAGCGACCTTAAATAATATCCGGCATGCGTTAAGTGCGTTAGTTAAAATCATAGCCACTGAAAAGTTTAATTCAATCGCGTTGCCACGGATAGCCACCGGCGTAGGTGATTTGGACTGGGATGATGTGTTACCGTTGATAGAAAATAGTCTGGGCGGCCTTGCCATACCTGTTTATGTTTATGTCACTTATATTGCTGGAAAAGTGGCTGATGAGCCAGTCGTTTAAGCATTCTAAGTGTCAGGTTGTATCTAAACAAAAACAAAATATTTAAAGCTGGGATTTACGCCATTTACAAAACAGTTCCCGATTTAACCGATTCCCTGATGATCTCCGCCAGACGCCTTATTCCAGGTCCAGCAAAGTCTGGGTTAGCAAAAATAAGATAAAGCGGCACCTCGCGCGTTCCACCTTCCCTCAAGGGTAGTGGTCGAAGTGTCCCTGCCTCCAGCTCCTCACGGATGTGCTCTTCTGGTAGCCAGGCAAAGCCATAACCCATACAGACGGCCTGAATTGAGGTGGCGACCTGACTCACTGTCCAGCGCTGATCCACCTCAACGGTCTCGGTACGCCGGTCACGCTTGGCGCCTGAATCACGCACTACTACATGACGATAGGCACGTAGATCCCGATAGCTCAATTCCCGGTCATAATACTGTAAAGGATGATCGGCATGAGCTACAGCGCGCAAGTTTATTCGCATCAAGGGATCGCCCAGAAACCCGGGTGGTAATTGTGGCGAAATCACCAGGTCGGCCTCGCCCTTTAGCAGCGCATCCGATGTTCCGCCGAGTACCGATTCAATCAGTTCGAGCCGCGTACCGGGGCTTTCCTGACTAAAACGCTGCAGACAAGATAATAACAGCCGGGAAGGAAAGAGAATTTCAGCGGCGAGATGTATTTCAGCCTCCCAGCCCGCCGACAGCGTGTGAGCCGCTTGCTCCAGATCATTGGCTTCGCCGACTAAGGCCAAGGCGCGTCGGTAGAGCATCTGCCCTGTTGGCGTGAGGATTGCCTTACGTCCTTGGATCTCAAACGCTTTCACGCCCAGCAAGGACTCTATTTTTTGTACGGCATAAGTGACGGCAGATTGACTCTTGTGCAATTTTTCGGCCGCCTGGGCGTAACCGCCCGCATCCACAACGGTGATCAAGCTGCGCCATTGCTCAAGGGTAATGTGAGGTACCATCTAAACCCATCTGATTTTTAGATCATTAATAACGAATTATTATACTTTTTTATCGCTTCAATGCGAAGTCTAATAGATTCCACTTTCAATGCTATAGAGGGTCATCATGAAACTTCAACTCCAACTTAACTCAAGGAACCTAACCATGAACCGCCTTTCTGTTTTAATCCTGGCAGCTGCTATCTCAACCCCAGTCCTTGCCGCGCCTGAAACCTATGTCATCGACAATACCCATACCTATCCGCGTTTTTCCTATAGCCACTTTGGTTTTTCGACGCAGTTAAGCCGTTTCGACAAGACCTCCGGCAACATCATCATCGATCGCGAGGCCAAAACAGGTTCGGTCAGTGTCACTATCGACACCACATCGGTCAACACCGGTTACCCCTTGTTTAACGAACATATACAGGGCGCCGACTTTCTGGATACCATCAAATATCCAACGGCTAACTTCACCTCCAGTAAAGTCAATTTCGAAGGCGATAAGGTTTCGTCGGTCGAGGGCACGCTGACGCTTAAAGGCATCAGTAAACCCGTGACACTGACGCTGACTTCTTTCCAGTGCATGATGCATCCGATGCTGAAAAAAGATGCTTGCGGTGCCAATGCGACAGCGGTAGTTAAGCGCACGGACTTCAACATGGGAAAATATGCACCCAACGTGAGTGACGACGTGACGCTGACGATTGCAGTTGAAGCAGTCAAAAAGTAAATATCTGAAATCTAAATTTTCCGGGAGCACAACATGACTAAAATCGTCGTAGTATTTCATAGTGGTTACGGCCATACCGTAAAGCAAGCCGAAGCAGTAGCACAAGGCGGTCAGGCTGAATTAATAGCCATTGATGCAGAAGGCAATATTACCGAAGCACAATGGGCTAGCTTGAACGAAGCAGACGCTATTATCTTCGGCTCCCCAACCTATATGGGGTCGGTAAGCTGGCAGTTTAAGAAATTCGCCGATGCGTCTTCCAAGCCTTGGTTTAGTCAATTGTGGAAAGACAAGATATTCGGCGGCTTCACCAATTCCGCCACCATGAACGGCGACAAGCATTCCACGCTGCATTACTTCTTTACCCTGGCCATGCAACATTCAGGCATCTGGGTTGGCACAGGTCTGATGCCATCCAATACCAAAGCAGCTCAGCGTGATGATGTGAACTACCTGGGCTCTTTTGCCGGCGCGATGATGCAAACCCCCTCCGATGCCAGTCCTGACGAGGTCAATACCGGTGATTTGGCAACGGCCAGATTGTATGGTGCGCGTGTTGCAGACCTTGCAAGAAAATTTAAAGGTAACTGACCAAGGGGTATCACTATGTTAAAGCTCAGAAAAATCCGCAGAACGTGGTTACGCCGATCATGGCTGGCTCAAAAGCTATCACTCGTTTTCATTTGCCGACTATTACGACCCTGATCATATGGGCTGGGGTAATTTGCGGGTGATTAATGAAGACCGTATTGAACCGGGCACCGGCTTTGGTAAGCACAGTCACCGCAATATGGAAATTATCAGCTATGTGCTCTCCGGTGAACTTGCACATCAAGACAGCCTGGGCAATATCAAAGCGATTCCGCCTGGCGATGTGCAGCGCATGAGTGCCGGCAGCGGCGTGACCCACAGTGAGTTTAACCATGCTGAAGGCCGCATAACGCATCTTTTGCAAATTTGGCTTGAACCCAATGTGCAAGACATTCCTCCAGGCTATGAACAAAAGACGATTCCAGCAGCTGAAAAACAGGGCCTATTGCGCTTGATTGCATCACCCACTGGCGAGCATGGAGCGGTAGTCATTCATGCCGATGCCAGACTCTATGCGGGATTATTTGATGGCAATGAAACAGCCACCCTGATAGTGAACCCATGCCGAAAGGCATATGTCCATCTGATCCGTGGCGAACTTATGGTGAATGGTCAAACAATCAGCACCGGCGATGCACTATTGCTGGAGCAAGAAGGCCAAATCCTGCTTACCCATGCCAAGCAGGCAGAAGTATTGGTATTTGATTTGGCGGCTTGACTGTTCCAAAAGGCTTAATCCCGAATTTCACCTTATCGATCCTTAATCAGAGCATATAGGGCTTGCTGCCAACATGAACAACGAAGCAAATAATTTACCAAGTTCTGTTTTGTACCTTTCTCACGGAGGAGGCCCGTTACCCCTGCTGGGCGATATTGGCCATCAGAACATGCTGGATTTTATTAGGAAAGTTACGCCAACATTGATAAAACCGTCTGCAATTTTAGTCATTAGTGCGCATTGGGAAGCAACCAAGCCAACGATTACCAGTGGTGCCTTTCCTTCGTTGATCTATGATTATTATGGTTTTGCCAAAGAAGCCTATGAAATTGAATATCCTGTACCGGGTGCGCCTGAATTAGCCAGCAAGATTTTCAAGCTATTAGGCAGTGCTGGCATTCATGCCGAGCTTGATGATCAGCGAGGCTTTGATCATGGTTTATTTGTGCCCTTAAAGCTGATGTATCCGAAGGCAAATATTCCCTGCGTTCAATTGTCTCTGGTCAACAGCTTGCAGCCCGAAGTACATATCCGGATGGGCGAGGCTCTCGCCGATTTGAGAAAAGAAAACGTTCTTATCATTGGCTCGGGTTTTTCATTTCATAATCTCAAAGCGTTTTTTTCTCCATCGACACAACAATCTCAGGCCCTAAATCTGTCCTTCGAGCAATGGCTGATCGATACCTGTTCTAATCGTCAGCTCACTGAACAGGAGCGGGAGCACCGGTTGATCAATTGGGAGAACGCGCCCGCCGCAAGCTATTGCCATCCGAGAGCGGAGCATTTGCTGCCGCTGCATGTTTGCTATGGTGTCGCCGGAACAGCGGCAAAACACGTATTTAAATTCGAAATCTTGGGAAAAATGGCAAGTGCTTATGCTTGGTAAATCGTTCTCTCCAAAAAGACGGTACACTTAGCAACTCTTCATCCTCCTCCGCTATTTGGGCAGGAAAATCACTTTTGATTATCGGACAATCATGCTGTTTTTTGTCAAACCAACGCCTTTTTTCAAGCTGTTATCTTTTCGCGTTCTTATTGTTCTTGCTTACCAGATAATGGCAATCGTGGTGGGCTGGCACATTTACGAACTGACCCATGACACACTGGCACTGGGTTTGATTGGACTGGCCGAGGTCATTCCCTACTTTTGTTGCGCACTGTTTGCAGGCTATGCGGTAGATCATCATTCTCGACGTCTATTCGGTGTGATTGCTTGCCTGCTGTTGTTTCTTACCGCGCTAACACTGGTTGCGCTGTCAGCGGGCCGGTTAAACGGCAATCCCGCGTTGTGGATCTATGGCGCTATCGCCTTTACTGGCGTGGCGCGCGCGTTTATAGGCCCGTCCTATAGCGCCATGTTCGCCCTGATCTTGCCACGAGATCAATATGCCCGTGCTTCAGGCATCGGCAGTGCCGTATTCCAGTTCGGACTCGTGGTTGGTCCTGCACTAGGAGGCATTCTGGTCGGCTGGGCGGGCAAAACGGCAGCCTATGGCGTTGCAGCAAGCCTGTGTCTGCTCGCAGCAATGGCGTTACTGTCACTCCGTGTCGATGAGCCGCCCCCAGCGGCAAGCGCACCCATTTTTTCCAGCATCGGTGAAGGGTTGCGCTTCGTCTTTAGCAACCAGATCATTTTAGGCGCTCAGTCGCTGGATATGTTCGCCGTGCTGTTCGGGGGCGCGGTTTCCATGCTGCCCGCCTTTATCCATGATGTCTTTCATTACGGCCCTGAGGGACTGGGCATTCTGCGTGCCGCCCCGGCAATAGGCGCGGTGATGACAGGAATATTCCTTGCCCGCCATCCGCTCAATCTGCATGCCGGGCGCTGGCTGCTGGGAGCGGTAGCAGGATTTGGTTTGTGCATGATTGGCTTTGCCTTATCGGTCAATTTCTGGATTGCAGGGTTAGTGCTGATATTCTCGGGTGTCTGCGATGGCGTATCGGTAGTGATGCGCACGACCATTCTGCAATTGGCAACACCCGATGCGATGCGTGGTAGGGTTTCTGCGATCAACGGCATTTTTATTGGCTCATCCAACGAGCTGGGCGCTTTTGAATCCGGCATCGCAGCGCGCTTGCTGGGATTGGTACCCTCGGTTGTATTCGGAGGCATAATGACCCTGACGGTGGTTGCTGTCACCGCAAAACTGGCGCCGACATTACGTCGACTAGAACTGCATCAACTGCACTGATCATTTGGCCTAGGCTAGAGGCCTACTGATTAAACTCTATCACCGTCCAGTTACTGATTGCCTACCTGACGTAGATTATCGCCATCAAGAGCAATGATGACCATGACGCTGAGGCGTTGTCATAGATGTAAAGAACGGGCGCCAGGGGCTTTATATGGACTGTGTTAAAGCAAAAAGGCTTCCAGGTCCGTTAAGCGGTGGAAGCCTTCAGATCGCTTGATTAAGTGGTAAAGTTAGACAAATCAATCCCATAAAAATTGACCGGCTTTGCCTCTTTTACTGTTTATTTTAATATTACTGGCAATGGCCGCTGACGCGAACAGAGTAGATGAAATAATGAATTCGCCTGAAATAAAGCCCACCAGGCCGATTGCAAATACCGTTCCGATTAGAATGTCTTTGTATAAATCGTTCATGAGTAAATCCTCATAATAAGTTGAAGGGTTTTTCATACTGCAACTTAACGAATAAGGATAGATTGTGTGAGCAAAGCGAACCACAATCTTATCCGGTTGTTGGACAAGCCCGACGGTAATCGATGCTTAATATAAGCAAATATGTTTTTGGGTGTGTAGCGAAATGGGGGGCT
>CANNNN010000082.1 GCA_947506075.1 Methylococcaceae bacterium | reverse complement strand
TTGATTATATATGCTTGTCTTTCAAGCGTGATGGGGTTTGCAACCCTATCACCCACGATTTATAAAATCTTGCCCTCTTAAAAGGTTTCGGCCGGAGTTACGAACCTGGGCCGGCTTCAGGCTACCAAAAATCTGCCTGATCCGCAGGTGTCGGGACATTTACGGTCGTATTGTTGTTCAGGAAACGCCGTTCCAATTTAATGACAGCCTGCTCTTCGGCGTAAGCGATGCGTTTGACATAGACCGAAAAATCATTGGCCAGAAAAAAAATATTGCGGCCTATATCACCGCCCAAACCGGAGGCTACCAATGGGATATGTTCGGTCTGTAAAAAAGTCTTGATAAATTCGCAATTGATGGTGCCTATCGATGCGCTGCCGCGCGATTGATGGTTTAGTTTTAGTACATCGCCGCCGCCGAAAGCTTTAGCTTTTAGATGCAAGCGTTGCGCTCCCTGTTTTAACATTTGATTGATCAGCAACTCCATCGCATGGATACCGTAACGCCCACCTTCCGAAGCCAATAAATTCGCATTGTGTGCAGGATGCTGCTGGGCCAGCAAAAAATGATTCATGCCGATTATGCGATTAACCGGATCATACAAACAGGCCGCTACGCAGGAACCGAGCAAGGTAGAGATGATCTCATCCTTTTCGGTGACATAACTTTCGCCGGGGTCAATGATGATGCGCGGCAGTCCCTGGTAATGTGCTATTTGCATGGCTTTTGATAAATGGACGGTGTAATCATAGCTAATTCGGTTTTAATACGGTGCAGGGTTTCCGAATGACTGATAAAAAAATAGCCGCCCGGCTTTAACGCAGAAATGACGCGCTGCACTATGTCCTGCTTGGTCTCGGTGTCAAAATAAATCAACACATTGCGCAGGAAAATAACGTCAAATTGACCGAGACTTTTGGGCAATGTTGTCTTAAGGTTGAGCTGATCAAAACTGACCCGGTTTCTGATTTTCTCATCGACGCGAAAATAACCGTCTTGCGAACGCACACCTTTTAAACAATATTTATCCAGATAACGCTGGTTCATATTCTCCAGTCTGTCCATTAAATAAACGCCCTTCCTTGCCGTTTCCACTACCTCGGTATTGACATCGGAACCGAAAATTTCCCATTTTCTCATGCCCAGGCCCTCGGCCAAGGTCATGGCTATTGAATAACTTTCTTCGCCGGTCGAACTGGCCGCACTCCACAAGCGAAAGTTATCGCCTCGCCAGGGTTTGATGATCTGCTGTTGAAGAAAATCAAAATGTTTGGGTTCGCGGAAAAAATAGGTTTCATTGGTGGTCAAGATATTGACCATCAATTGAAATTCGTGGGGATGTAGGCCTTTGTTCAGCAATTGGTAATATTGCCCGTAAGTCTGCAAATCATAATGCAGTAAACGCTTGGCCAAGCGACTGGCGACCATGATTTTTTTTTCCGGAGCAAGCGCGATTCCGGCATGATCGTAAATCAGGCGTCTGAAATGGCCAAACTCGTCGGCGCTGATCTGTTCAAGACTGATAATAAATCCCCTACTTTGTAATTAAAAAATTACGAATATTATGGTTTCAGCATAGCACTAAGTGTCAATACGTACTAGACTAGGATATATTTAAGGAGGAGTGGAATATTCATGCCACAGCGCAGCGATAACAGATTTTTATATGGCTTACTGCCTGCGCTGCCGGTTATGTTGGGTGGGTTGATCGTGTGCTGGCAAGATGGGGCTACGCTGTCTAGCGTGTCGGTAAGTTTACTGCTGGTGTTTTTTGGCAGCGGTAGCGGCCTGTTGTTGTGGCTACGCCATCAACAGGATTTAGCAGAGCTCAACTCCCGTTGGGTGCAGGATGAACACAGCAAGATAGACACCGTTGCAGCCTATACCACCGAGCTTGAGCGATTATTGCTGACCATCAGCCCGATACTGTCACAGCACGTCATGGTTTCACGCGAACATACCGAGCAGGAGATTATCTCGCTGAGCAGCCGTTTTTCCGGCATGATCAGCGAACTTCAGCAGATTGTTGACAGTACCGATACCCGTCGGGATGGACAGGATTTCCACCTGGACGGCGTGCTTGATACCAGCCGTGATTTACTGCAACCGGTGCTGGAAACGCTCAGATACCTTCAGCAGCTGGAACATAATGGCGTTACTGACTCCGTCCTGTTGCAGGCCGAAACTAATATCAATCAAACCTTGTCTTACTTGGGTCTGGCGCTGAGCCATTATCGTGATAATGTCGCCGCGATGAGAACCAACGCCGAGCAAATCTGTCTCGAGATCAATAATATACTGGTGGCCTTGCAGTTTCAGGACAGGGTCAGCCAAATCCTAACGCAAGTAGAAAATAACCTGCTGAATCTGCAACGAACCATCGAAACCATCCAGCAGCAAGGCAGTCATCGTGATGGCAGTATGCTGCAAGTCGATGCCGCCGTAGAGCATATTGAAGAAAACTATAAGTCGGTTAATTCACGAACTGAACGTGAACCGGACGGCTCGGACGATTTAACTTTTTTTTAATTATTTAACTAATGTGACCGCTCAGGGTTTATAACCCTGAGCGAAATGTTTGAACACTGCAACAAGGTATAAAACGTAAGTGACGGGGTTGCAAACCCTGTCACCCATAATAATGTAAGAGATAACCTCGCTTTACAATAGTTACCTTTTTAATCTAACAACAGGCTTTAACTTATGGCTAAAACAATTTTAATCGTGGACGACTCAGCTTCGATGCGTCAGGTGGTCAGCATTGCGCTAAAAGGCGCAGGTTATGACGTGATCGAAGCCTGTGATGGCAAAGATGCGTTAAGCAAAATGACCGGAATTAAAATCCATCTGATCGTCAGCGATATTAATATGCCGGTCATGGATGGCATTACCTTTGTTAAGGAAGTTAAACAAAACGCTAGTTACAAGTTTACGCCTATCATTATGCTGACCACCGAAATGGAGCCGGACAAAAAACAGGCGGCCAAAGATGCCGGCGCCAAGGCCTGGGTAACCAAACCCTTTCAGCCGCCAGTCTTGCTTGGGGCTATTGCCAAACTCGTGCTGCCCTAATCCTACTATTGGAACTGTTATGACTGCAAAAGCTAAGAACAACGACGGAATACTGCAAGTGTCCATTCAGGATGATATGACGATCTACACTGCGCAGGCACTGAAGGAAACCCTGTTGAGCTATTGCCATCATGGGACCCAGGAGTTGCAGCTTGATTTGTCGGCAGTTGCTGAAATAGATAGCGCGGGATTGCAGTTGTTGTTGTTGCTGAAATCTGAAGCGCAGCAACGCGGATTTATACTGCGCTTGCTTAGGCATAGCGAAGCGGTAATAGAGGTTCTTGAGTTGCTTAAACTCGGCATGTATTTTGGCGATCCTATTGTTATACCCGCTAACTGGAAAAAATCATGAGTGATATCAATGCCGCGCTGGAAACCTTTGCCCAGGAAGTTGACGAATTACTGACGGCTATGGAAGCTGCACTGTTAGGATTGACAGGAACATCTGAAGACACAGAAGGCATTAACAGTATTTTTCGTGCGATGCACACCATCAAAGGCTCGTCAGGGTTGTTTGGCTTTGACCAGGTCGTAGCCTTTACCCATGAAGCCGAAACCGTATTGGACAAGGTTAGAAACGGCGAGCGCGAGATTGACGCAGAGCTGATTTCGGTGTTGCTATCCTGCAAGGATCACACAGAGCAGATCATTGCCTATGCACTGAGTCACGAAAACGAAACACTGCCTGAGGCTTTGCAACAGCAAGGACAGGCGCTGATTGTGCAATTAACCGGACAAGCAGCAACTGCCACCGGCATGCCCACTGCGCAAGAGCAAAAAGCCGATCATTTCGAGGTCGATGACAATACCACAGACAGCAGCGACAACTGGGTGATCAGTCTGGCTTTTAAACCCGATGTGCTGCGTAACGGCATGGATCCGTTGTCGTTTATTCGCTATCTGCAAACGCTAGGCAAAATCATCGAGGTGATTACCAGCATGCCGGCGATGCCTCGCATAGAGGAGATGAATCCCGAAGACTGTTATCTTAGCTTTAAGATCGCCTTTAACAGCAGCACCGATAAAAAGACTATCGAAGACGTGTTCGAATTTGTCGAAGATGACTGCGTTATTACTATTTTGCCGCCCAATTCCAGGCAAGAACATTATTTGCAATTATTGGCTGATTTGCCGGAAGACCAGTTTAAACGGCTGGGCGAAATGCTGGTCGAGATCGGTGCGTTAACGGTAAAAGAAGTCACTCATATACTCGATGAACAGTGTGACAGCAACAATACCGAGATAAAACCCATCGGTGAAATGCTGGTCGATAAACATATCTTGCAGCAGCCTGTCATTGAACAGGCGCTAAAAAAACAGGAAGCGGTCAAACAACAAATCAACAAGGAATCAAGTTATATCCGGGTTGATGCGGAAAAATTGGGGTATCTGATTAATCTGGTTGGCGAACTGGTCATTTCCGGTGCGGCAATGCGGCTGATGGTCGACAAGCATAACTTGTCCGATGTCGATGATGTGGCCACGACGATGAGCGAGCTGGTCGCAGATATCCGCGATACCGCGTTGCAATTGCGCATGGTGCAAATCGGCGAAACCTTTACCCGCTTCCAGCGCGTGGTTCATGACGTCAGCAAGGAATTGGGTAAACAGATTCAGTTGCAGATCACCGGTGGCGAAGCTGAACTGGATAAAACCGTGGTCGAAAAAATCAACGATCCTTTGACCCATCTGGTGCGCAACTCGCTCGATCATGGCATCGAATTGCCCGAAGCGCGGTTGTTGGCCGGTAAACCCGAAAAAGGCACGATACAACTGAACGCCTATCATGATTCGGGACGCATCGTGATCCAGATCAGTGATGATGGTCGTGGCCTGGACCCCGACAAAATTCTTGCCAAAGCGATTAGTCGAGGTCTCGTTAAGCCGGATCAAGTGCTGAGCCAGGCTGAAATCTTTAATCTGATTTTTGCGCCCGGCTTAAGCACCAAAGAAGAGGCAAGCAATCTGTCCGGCCGGGGCGTCGGCATGGATGTGGTCAAACGCAATATCGAGTTATTGCGCGGCAGCGTCGCGGTCGACAGCCAGCTGGGTATAGGCACGACGGTCACAATACATCTGCCGTTAACGCTGGCGATTATCGATGGTTTTATGGTCGAAGCGCAAAAGGAACTCTACATCATTCCGCTGAGCATGGTCGAAGAATGCGTTGAAATGGACAGCGAAGAATGGCAGATCGATGACGTCCAGCATTATGTCAATTTGCGCGGCCAGGTACTACCGTATTTGCGCCTGGGCGATTTTTTCCATAAAAATAAAAAACACAGTAAGGCAAAGCGGGAGAGTCTGGTTGTCGTGCGTTTTGGCGAGTCTAAAGCGGGCTTTGTCGTTGATGAATTACACGGCGAAAACCAAACCGTGATCAAGCCGCTGGGCAAGCTGTTTGAAAATCTGAATGGCATTGGTGGAGCTACTGTATTGGGTAGCGGAAATGTGGCCTTGATTCTCGATGTGCAAGGGCTGATTCAACATGCCAAAAAGCGGGTAAGCCAGACCTTAGTATTGCCATCGGCAATTTAGAACGTTTATCGACGCCGCAGCGTCACCAAATCAGGGATTATTATGAATATAAAAGACTTAAGTATAAAAACCAAGATCTTGACCGGCGCGATGCTGTTGGTGTTGATAACCTGCGGCTTTGGCATGCTGTCTAAGCTTTACATAGGCAAAGTATCGGGTTCGCTGTTTGGCATTACTGATAACAACGGTAAAGCGGTCGAATATGCAACAGGCGTAGAACGCATGGCGCTGTCGACCATTATGGAAGAAAAAAATTACCTGCTTCAGGAAAAAGATGAGGTTCAGCAGCGCGCTGAACAGAACGTCAAAAATCTACTGGACTATCTTGATAAAGTCGATGCAGTGGCCAATCAATATCAGAATACGGAACTATTAGAGCAATCCAAAACTGCAAGAGCAGGCACTATCAGTTATGCCGATAAATACAGGGCCGGAGTTGCTGCATTGAAGGCCAATAAACTATCCGTAGTGGAAATGGTCGAAAATGGCAATATCGTTGCGACTGCAGCGGACACCATGCTGAAAAAACAGGTCGATAGTTATACCGAAGCGTTGAAAAAGGGTTTGGGCGCTCAGGAACTGGATAAGTTTGTGCAGCGTTATATCGTCACCACCAATATTTATGTCAAGGCGATGCAAATCATGCGCGCCGAAAAGGAAGAAGTTAATTACAAGGACCGTATTGCCTGGAAAAAAATGGAAGTTTTATTGCCGGAGCTAATGTCGCTTTATGATGACCTGCAAAAAATCGTCCAAAATGAAGATGAGTTAAAGTTGATTACCGATGCGCGTACCGGCACTCGAAACTATAGCGAGTCAGCCAAAAGTTGGATAGAGAAAGACAATCAGCTAAAAGCTATTTTGGTAGATATGGCAACTCTGGGAGGCAATGTCATTAAACAAGCCCAAGATGCTGAAGCGTCTGGCTATGTCCAGCTAGGGGTGGCTCGAACCGAAGCCGAACAATTGGTCAGTGAAGCGAATACCATCATTATCGTTACCATCCTGCTGGCGATCGTGCTGGGCGTAATCATTGCGCTATTTTTAGCCTCGATGATCACCAGGCCGATTATTTTGGGGGTCAAGTTTGCCGAATCCTTATCGAAGGGCGATCTGACCGCGCAAATTGATATAGATCAGCAAGATGAAATAGGGGTTCTGGCCAAAGCCTTGCAAACCATGCGCGACCAGCTCCGCAGCGTTGTGCAGCAAGTTCGTGCCAACTCCGATGCATTAGGCAGCGCATCTCAGGAAATCAGCGCTACGGCTCAGGCCATCAGTCAAAGTGCGACCGAGCAGGCCTCCGGTGTTGAGGAGACCACGGCTTCGATAGAAGAATTGAGTTCCTCGGTCAAACAAAATGCCGATAACGCTAAGCTCACCAAGGGCATCTCCGCAACTGCAGCCGGAGAATCCGCCAATGGTGGGCTGGCAGTAAAGCGCACCGTAGAGGCGATGAAGGAAATTGCCGAAAAAATCACCCTGATTGAAGATATCGCCTATAAAACCAATCTGTTGTCATTAAATGCGGCGATTGAGGCGGCCCTGGCCGGTGAACATGGCAGAGGCTTTACCGTCGTCGCTGCCGAAGTCAGAAAGCTTGCGGAAAACAGCCGGATAACCGCACAGGAGATCAACAGTCTGGCTAAAAACAGCGTAAAAATTGCCGAGGATGCAGGCGAGCTGCTGGAAAAAATGGTGCCTAAGATACAGAAAACTGCCGACCTGGTCGATGAAATCACCTCCGCATCGGAAGAGCAGGCGCAAGGGATAGTCCAGATCAGTGACGCCGTCAGTCAGCTGGATAAAGCCGCGCAACAAAATGCCTCCGGCTCCGAAGAACTGGCCGCCACAGCTGAAGAACTGAGCGGTCAGGCAATGCAGTTGCAGCAGGTAATGTCGTTTTTTAAAGTGGATGAAAACATTAAGCACGCCATTAAAGTTGCACCGCCAGCTGTAAAACGAACCGGCAATACTTATGCCGCGCCTCAGTTAAGGCCATCCGGATTAGCCAAAGTAACGCCTAAACCTCTGGCTAGCAGCAAGGCCGGAAGTGCCAAACCTGAGTTTAATGAAAATGATTTTGAACGCTTCTGAAAGGCTATAAACCATGAATCAATTGATGCATAAAACAGAAACCCGAACCGAAGTAAGGGCTCACGATCAACTTCGCCAATATCTGACCTTTAGTGCTGGCAATAAAAATTTGGCGATCAGCATTTTGGATGTCAAAGAAATCATCGAAATCAACATGATTACCGACGTGCCGATGACGCCCGACTATATACGCGGCGTTATTAATCTGCGCGGCAATGTAGTGCCGGTTATCGATTTGTCGGCGCGTTTAGGTCAGCAAAGCAGCGAAATCACCAAGCGCAGCTGCATCGTGCTGGTGCAGGTAGATTTCCATGAAGATGCCCAGTTGCTGGGCATGCTGGTCGATGCGGTCGATGAAATTCTGGAAATCCCCGAAGCCAATATCATGCCGCCACCCGATTTTGGCGCGGACATTCGGACCGATTTTATTCAGGCGATGGGCCGGGTCGGTGACGAATTTATTATCTTGTTGAATATTAACCGCGTGCTGTCGGTAAAGGAATTGTCCCAACTCAAACAGGTGGCCGAATACGAAGCCAGATCGGCCACACAGGAAACCTGATAGCGATCCGCCTTTACATAAGGGATATTAAAGGCAAATGTGCATAATTTGCGCCTATAAATTGATAGAGGAATAAAAAATGAAGATGACCATTGTTAGAAAGATGATTTTTCTGGTTGGTACCGCGATTCTGGGTTTATTGGCGCTGGCGTGGTTAGGGCAAAACAGAATGAACGAGGTTTATGACAAGGCCAATGCCGGCAATGTCAATGTGGTTCCCAGTGTCCTGGTATTGGACGAAGCGGCTGTCTCGTTCGGCCGGTTGCGGGTGCGCGTCTATCGCCATGTGCTGAATACCGATGTCTCGAAGTTACCTGAAATCGAAAGCAAGATCAAGGAAGCTCAGGATGCTTTCACTGCTGCAATGAAAAAATATGAAGTGGATGGCTGTTTTGGTAAAAGTTGTGTTGCCGACGACAAGGATAAGCAGTTGCAGGCAGATGATGTTACCGCTTACAAGGAATATCTGCCCGGCGTGCAAAAGGCTCTGGAGTTATCCCGCCAGAACAAGAATGAAGAGGCGCGTGCCACACTGACTCAATATGTCGAACAGGCCGAAAGACTCAATGCGTCGTTACAGGCCCATATGGATTACAACAGTATATTGGCGAAAAAAAGCGCAGAAGATGCAGTCACCTCCAAGGCTGCGGCAAGCCAGATGTTAAACATCATCGCGGCAGCCATTCTGTTGTTTATGGCAGTGATGGGCTGGATGATTGCCCGGGGTATTATCGGTCCACTGGAAGAATTGAAAAAGGTCGTTGAAAATCTGGCACAAGGAGACTTTTCGGTACGGATAGACATTCAGCGTGAAGACGAAATTGGCATGGTGGCCGACTCCCTCAGAGAGATGCATAGGCGTCTGGTCGATGTCGTGCAACAGGTGCGTAGTAATGCTGATGCCTTGGGTAGCGCGTCTCAGGAAATCAGTGCAACGGCT
>CANNNN010000081.1 GCA_947506075.1 Methylococcaceae bacterium | reverse complement strand
TGGTATTGGATTTTAAAAACCGTGTGGCTTCCATAACGATAATCCATAAGTTCGCCCTCTTTTCTTACTTTTGGATTATCATAACTCAAAAATCATAGATAAATCTAACCGCCTGAAAGGCGGTGGTTTTAACCTTAAAACGGGCGAATAAATCAACTTTGCCAGCAATATGCTTTAAGTCTCCGCTTCCTTGATATGCCTGGCATCGGCCCAATCGCTGCTACGATCATGGCAACCGACATCGGCAATGGCAAAGACTACTCGAAAAATCGAGATTATGCTGCGAGCATCGGTGTGGTGTGGCGCCACGTCAGCACGGTAGTGGAGGAAAACAAATCAGTAAACGTGGCAATCGATATCTACGCACTCTATTGATTCAGGTGAGCTAAACACAGTGAAGCGCATCAATCGAAAAACGATGCGCCTCCTTTTGCATTGGCTTTATCCTATAGTCTGACGCACCTTATCGCCTTAAATACTAGTGTAACCCTTCTTTTACCGTTGACTTAGTCTCTTCTGCAGATTCTTTAGCAACTACCGTAGTATTGCGCTCTGCCATACCACTAAAGTTCTTCATGGATTGCAAATGCAAATACACCAATTCCAACTCGTCGGTTTTAAACAGCTCGGCAATTTTTTCATCGGGCAGATTTTTTAACTTTTCACGGTTAACCGCCATAAAACCGGCCAAACGCAATTGCTCGCCGCCGCTCAAGGTAAACTGGGCTTGCATCGGTTCCAGCAAATCCAATTCCTGAAGTTTTTTGCAAAACAATTGGGTGCGTTGAAATTGGCCCTGATAATCATTGACAAAACGCAGGACGTTTTCCAGATATTGGGTGCGTACACCATCGGCATCAAATAAACGTTCACCACGATTTTCCTGATTACAGCCGGCATATTCCTCATCGATACACAGCGTGAAGGTCGATTTGTCCTCGTTGCTCGAAAATACAAACGGATAGCGACGAATAAAGGCCGGGATATACTTGGCATTCCAGACATTTGCTTCGTTCAGATACAGGTTTTCATCCTCTCGCATGCCCAAAATAACGATAGGCATCATCGCATCACCTTCACCGGCAAAGACAATACTGTATTCAGCCGCTGCGCGTGGAAACTCCACCGCGACCAGCGGCACTGAATTAACTTGTCGTGCAAACGCATAATCAGTACCGGTTTTAACAGACCAGTCTTTATGTTTTTCGCTGGATAATTGTGCCGCTCTTTCGTATATCAACATCTGTGTACTCATTGAAACTTATCCTTTTTTGATTGTAATTACTAAATTTAAAACAAACTTGAACTGCTATTTTTTAAGCCTTATGTTTCAACACTCTTCCGGACACAAGGCTAAGCAGATTTCATCTGCATTTCGTAGTTCACTGGCGACAAATAGTTATTGGCCGAATGAATTCGTTCACGGTTGTAAAACACCTCAATGTATTCAAATATATCCTGCTTAGCCTCTACCCTGATTTGATAGCGCTGATAATGAACCAGCTCTGTTTTTAGTTTATGAAAAAAGCTTTCTGAGACGGGTCGAGCAAACCCAAGTAAATCGCGCCTTCAGTTTCTCACAGAACCGTAAGTGAACCTATCGATTCATACGTCTCTTGTTATTTAGCCATCCAAATCCAAGCACGCCAACGTGCAAAAACAATGGGTTTTCTAAATATAATTTCCGCAACCCTTCACAACTGACTTGGAACTTTCCGTAACACAAATCTTAAAGTACTATGGGGCTCGATGGAAAATCGAATCTGGATATCAAGAGCTAAAACAAGACATCGGTAGCCGGACAAGTCAGTGCCGCAATGCTCAAGCCGTGACTAATTATCTGCAGTTTTGTTTGATGACGTCAACGATCACTTGGTTTTATGCGGATCACCTGAAAGCTGATCCGGAACGGATGATTTTCTTGAAAACTTCAGTTTAATATTATTTAACATTTAAACCACCAATACGTACTCGGCATTTGAAACCTGCTGGAATTCGGTTTCCGGGGTTAGGCAAGTTGAGTCTTACGCCAAAAGTTCCGCTGGCTGCATCAACCACACTATCCACTACGACCACCTTGGCCTTATGTTCACCATTTACAGGGGCCTCTGGTAAAACATCCGCCGTCATACCAACTTTAATTGCCCCATACAAACTTGCCGGAAGAACCATTTCCACATTCAACGGATCAATTTGTGCCAACTTGACTATTTGCGCTTTCTCCTGCCGCACATGCTCACCCGCAGATAAGATACGCTCCACCACCACGCCATCAAGCGGACTAAAGATATGCCGCATCTTAAGCACCTCCTCATCCCGATGCAACGCAACTTGATTTACATTGTTTTCCATTGCCATCTCGTCCTTATCAATAGCAGGAATTAAATTCTTGCTGGCCAGTTCCTCGTTACGGGAAACCTTGATACGGCTAAATTTCAGCCTAGCCTTGGTTAATTCAATACTGGCCTCTTCCACACCGGAGGTCAACCTCGCCAATAGCTGACCTTTGCTGACATAATCCCCTCGATCGACCAGAACCTTCTCCAAAACACCATCAGAAGGACTACCAATGTTGACGGTTGTATGAGGCTCAAGAATGCACTCGTATTCGCCGCTAGGCGTTTCAGCGCCCGCAAAATTGGCAAAGGCCAAGAGCGAGATAGCAATTAATATCCGGTTTTTTAGTTTTTTATTCATTGATTTTTTTTAACTTATTCCTGTTGTCCTGAGAATGATAAATTCTGAGCCAATTTGTTATCGCTAACGAGTAAACTCTTACGAATTACAGCGTGCATTTTTTCCACTTTGCGCTGTCCGCCTCGAATAACGGTTGATCCTATCCAACGCAATGGCAGTATTCTGAAGTTTATCAATTGTTTCAATACTTCCAGTCTCGCCCCCTTCCAATTGACCGAAACCAAAGCATCCTGTAACGAAAGAAAAGATTCAAAACTGCCAGGATCACCCAGTCTTGCGCAACGCCCCTCAAGCTGGCGGTCTATCCGCTTGGAATCATAGCGTTCGGAAAGAATCACATGCAATCCACCAAGAGCGGCAGCTTCAGCGGTAATTTTAATATCGGTACCCCGTCCGGCCATACTGGTCGCCACGGTAATTGTTCCTATTTCGCCCGCCATCGCGACAATTTCTGCTTCTTCGCTATCCTGTTTCGCATTTAGCACTCGGTGGAACAAACCCTGCGCCCTCAGCAACTGACTGGCGTACTCCGATGCAGCCACGGAACGGGTTCCCAACATAACCGGCTGCCCCAGTCGATGAAGTTCCGCTATACGCTCGATTATGGCTTGCCATTTGTGCGCTTCGGTCAGAAAAACATGCTCGGGGAAATACAGCCGACGACTGGGTTTATGGGTAGGCACTCTGATCACGGGGAGTCCATATACCGAGCCTAGCTCGCCAGCCACTTCCTGCGCGGTACCCGACATCCCTGACAATCGCAGATATCTGCGAAAAAAACGTTGATAGCTTATTTTTGCCAAAGGCTCACGTCGATTAGTCAGTTCACATCCCTCCTTCAGCTCAATCAGTTGATGCAAGCCCCTTTCCCAGGAGCGATCCTCCATCACGCGACCGGTATGTTCGTCGATAATCTGTACCTTACCGTCACGCATCAAGTAATGCTCGTCTTTTCGAAACAAATATAATGCCGACAAAGCCTGACTGACCGTTTCTTCGCGAAACAGAATGCCCTTCCATAAACCACCCAACGGCTCGGCATTGCGCTCAATTGAAGCTTTACCCTGCTTATGCAACACGACCTTGGTTCCATGTTCAATAAGGCCAAAATCCGCATCCAATTCAAGTTTCTGCGCAAGGTTCAGCGCCTCTTCAAGAATCTTGATCTCTTCTCCCGCATCAACGGTTGCCGAAATAATCAGCGGGGTTCTCGCCTCATCGACCAGCACACTATCAACTTCATCGACAATCGCAAACGGGAGTCCGTGTAGCAACAATTCATTAAAGCTCACATCGTTACCGTACAATTTTTTCATCTGCAAATAAATCGGACTTGCTTTGTTACGCAACACGATCCGATCTCTGAGATAGTCAAATACCACATCTTTGTTGGTACAGTAAGTGACGTCACAACGGTATGCAACTTGCCTTTCCTGCGGCTCCATGTCTGACTGAACTACCCCCACCGTTAAGCCTAATGAAGCATAGAGCGGCGCCATCGATTCGGCATCCCGCTTCGCCAAGTAATCGTTGACAGTAATGATATGCACCGGTACGCCAGCCAACGCTGCTGTACAGGAAGCCAAAGTTGCAGTCAGCGTTTTACCCTCGCCGGTATTCATCTCCGCCACCATACCCTTCAGTAGCACTAGTCCGCCAATCAACTGGCTCTCGAAGTGGCGCATGCCGACGGTTAAATGGGATGCTGCCCGAATTAATGCAAAGGCTTTGGCGATATGCTGCGGTTTAAATCCGCCCCCACGCAACTCCCGGCGTACTTCCCGCGACGCCTGAACGATCTCAGCCAAGCTCATCTTGTCAAAACTATCTGCCTGCGCATTGATACGTCTGACCATACGTTGCAAATACCAGGGATTTACACGCAACTTTTCACTAAGAACCGTGCAATACACTTCCACCTTAGCCAATAAGCCCTCTTGCAGCGGATTATCCCGTTCAGGATAAAGATGCAATCCTGAAACAAGCAAAGCAGACTCGCTATACATTAAAATTTTTCAACATCATTTGCCGAAAGTCCCAATACCACTGTAAACCCAAAGGTTCTGGCTGATGTTCAAACCTCACATAAACCCGGCTTCCAAGAGACTTCAATTGGGCAACGCCAGTCGGTTTAAGGTCAAACACAAACAAGCTCTCCAGTGCTTTCTGGTCGCCCGGCTTGGTCGGATCCAGGCTGATCTGCCCCCCACCCTGCTGGCTCAAAGCCATACTGGGCAGCTTGTCAGTCGCGGCAGGAACCGCTCGGGTAATCTGAGCGGGGATCACCTCGGCCAGATTATCAACCGTTCTTATTTGCACATTCCGTGTCAGATTTCTGACCCTATTCACTTCGGATTGTTTAACCACAAGCTGAATATCCGTTAGCGGAAAAACCAGAACATAAGCCAACGACTCGCCCCGGTGTACGAACCTGCCGACCCAGTCCTGTGGCTGCTGGATCATGAATAATCCGTCTTCCGGACTGCGTATGGTCATTTCTGAGGCGCTACGACGCGCATCAACCAATCTCGCTGAGACATGCTTTATTTCCTCAGTAATTACCTGCAACTGTACCTGATCAATTTGCTTGACGGCAGTTTGTTTTGCCTGCATTTCCTGAAGTTGAGCCTCAAAAGATTGGACCTTCGCATTTTGTTCGGGATCGCTGCACATGAAAAGAGCCTGGCCGCTCTTGACTTTAACATTAGACGGTACCAACACCTGATCAATAATACACTCTTGAAAAGCCCTAACATGTGATTTCTCAGGCGCCCACACCACACCCTCGCTCAGGGTCATCGAAGGATACGGCACAATAAACAACAAATAGCTCAATCCTAAGGCAACGCCTGAAACCAATGTCACTGCAAACACTCTGCGCCCAATAAGCATGGGACTGAAAACCAAATATTTGATTTGCTTGATAAGCGGGGATAAAATTCCGGTATAAACTGACCATAACGCCAGCAACACGCCAATAAAAAAGAACTTACTCGCCACCATAAACACGATCGCAAACAATACCATCATCCGATAAACAAAAGACGAGATGCCGTAAATCACAAACCATAGCTTCTCTCCGGTCGAGTCTTCGGACTTCTGAGTATGTTTGGATCGTAGCAGGTATTTATTTAACAAATAGCTCAAGTACTGATTGGCTCTGGCACCGAGATTGGGTATTTCGATCAAGTCCGATAAAATATAATAGCCGTCAAACCGTAGCAAAGGATTGATATTGAAGATCAGTGTTGAGACGCCGGCAATCAGCATGATGTTATAGGCAAAAGCCCTGGCAACACCCGGCTGCGCATCAACCCAAAAAAACATCGCCAACGAGGCCAGAAACATTTCGAACATCATGCCGCCGAAGCCAACCAGGATGCGCTCTTTTTTATTCCGAAAACTGCTGGCCGCAGAAGCATCGACATAGGGTACCGGCACCAACACCAGCAACATAAGACCCATTTCATGAACTTCGGCCTGCCTGACTTTAACCGCAAAGGCATGACCAAACTCATGAAAGAGTTTCACCAGTGGATAAACCAGCCACATCAACACCAGGTTTTCAGACGCAAACACCCTATCCAGCATATCCTCGGATAAATCGGGCCAGTGCGCCGCCGCCAAAATCGACGCAGAACCCACCACAAGCAGCCATAAAATAAAACCAAACCAGCCGAACAGCGGCGACACCATCGGCGTAAGCAGATCAAGAAGTCGGTTAGGATCCAGCAGCGGAAAACGCAGGGATAGCGGGTTTTTGAAATATTGTTTAATTTTATTACTGAGCGCATCGAGCTTGCGCTTTTCTACCTCAGAAATATCCGGCGTGACATCGCCTTGCAACACATCAGCTTTATGCAACCGGGAAACCAGGTTAATAATTTCTTCTTGTGAGGGCACCTCATCACCCAGTCGTAAACTGGTGATTTCCCAAATCTGTTGCAAGGTTCTCTTACCGTCCAGCAAACCAATGACCAGATTTGCCGTCGGAGTAAACCGATGAAATTGGCCGGAAGCATGATCTTGCAATACATACCATACTTCGCCACGATACACATGACGATGAATCTGGGTATGACTCCTTAACCGAAACCGCAACGGGGCTACGCGATACCAGGATGAACTGAATAATGAACTTCTCATAATTTATCCGCCGTTGATTTACGGCCACCATGTCCAAGTAAATAGCCTGAACCAGTCGACCAGTCGGTGCGTCCATACCCAAAACAGCTTGCGTTCACCAATAGAAATCTTGGCCACGCCCTCCATGCCGGGCCTGAGTCGATCCGAAGCCTGATTAAGGATAGCCTCGACGCGAAAAAAGTTTTGTCCGGCTTCGGCTGTCGTAATCGGAGTAATCGTTCCAACACGAAACGGTAAGTGACTATCCGCTATCGAAGAAAGCACCAGGAATCCCTGTTGCCCGGTCTCAAGTTCAGCAATATCCCGTTCATCGACTTGAACGATCACCCGATACGCATTCAACGGAGTAATCTCAAACAGTATCTGACCTTTTTGTACGGCTGCCCCTAAAGAATCATACAAATCACCACTTACGATAATGCCATCGAAGGGAGCAATAATATTCTTGCGCGCCAACTGCCGATCGGCAAGCTTCATCTGCGATTCGGCTTGACGTATCTGAGTCAGTAAAATCATCGCTTGAGACCGCTCATGTTGCGCCATGGCCTCCTGATATTGCTTTGCATACTGCTCTCGCTGGCTATTCCACTTTAGCCTGTCCAGCGCAGTTTCCCTATCATCCATTGCCGCCAGCACAGTGTCTTGTTTCACGATGTCGCCGGCGCGGGCAGAAACCGCCGACACAAAGCCATCAAATGGCGCAGGGATGACTCGGCGCACACTGCCTTCAAGCTTGGAATCAGCGGTGACACGATAGTCCCCCGTCGCCTGAGTAAAGAAAATAATCAGGACAGCTAGCGCAGTCAGTGCGAGCTTTCTACCCAAATACTTGGCGCCTAGCACTTTCTCAAGCTGACCACAAAAATAGTCAATTACTTTTATACGGACCGCTCTGTCATTCAGATAACGGTCTTCAAGTATCGCACCTAACAGTGAAGAAACTGATTCGCATAGCTCGATATCTCCACGGGTAAAAGGTAAGCCTCTGGGGCGTTCATAAATGAGTACCCCGGAAAAATCGTTATCACGAAAAAAGGGCACTGAGAAAATATTATCGTTCCCGTGTTTCCTGGACAGTTGTTCATGATCTCGGGTGACAAAAACATCTTTATCTTCTGGCGGTGGATACAGGATCGCAGACTTCTGATCAAATGCCTCCTCCATTGCTAAACCGATGGCATTGAGCAGATTCATTTTTTTTTCGAATTTGGCACTGTGCGACATTGCAACGACTTTAATTTTTTGTCTTCTTCCGATGCCTAAACTGACCCGATCGCACTGGAGTCGGTTGGACAACTCAGTCGTCAGTGCCGCCGTGGCGCCCTGAAAGGTATTTTGGTCGAGTGTGATCGCTATCAGATCAAGAACCGTCATCAGCCGTTCTTTGGTATCCTGATCGTCACCCCCTTGTTGTCGCCTGATCAATAACTCCAACCAGGAACAGCCCCACTGTAGCATTCTCATCGCCTGCTGCAGAACGACCTCATTACAATCCGACACTTCGATAGCAACAGCACCGTGCAGGTGATTATCGATAATAAGCGGATAACCTATGCCCCCGCTCATTGAAAGCACGTTATTCTGGCTCTGGTTGTCGCGATCCAGGAGCACAACCCCCCTTTTCTCCACCAGTGTTTTTTCAGCAATGGCTGCCAGTTCATGTCCGCTCGGCAAGCCCATAGGCCAAAAGGCCAAGGGCTCAAACGGGCCGGTATCTGATGCGCCCAGAACGACTACGCCGCGCAGGGTGTTTCCGGTTAAACCGCACTGTAGATTGAGCCAACTCTGGCAAAATGCTGCTGTGGTTTTGGCATCGAAAAAATCGCGCCACAACGCCTGTTCAATGGACGCTGCAGCTTGAGTAGCGGCTGATACTGCAGACTTGCGTCGCTCCTGGCCCCTGGATTGACGACGATCCTGACCATTATAGGAGGATGTATTCAAAACTCATCTCCCCACCGGTATTTTTGAAGTTAATACCCTGACTCCTTTTATTGCTCAAAAAAAACCTTCAACTTTAAAAAAATTATTGCTAAAAAACAATAGCCCAGCGAATTTATCACTTAATCAGTTTTTCAAGAAGGGCTAGTGATTAAAAACACACCTAATCTGCTTAACGACAGTCAAAATTCTACCGCTATTGATGACACCCTTTAAAAATACTGCGAGCCGAGTTAAATCATTTATCACCGACTCAGCACGCCTCGCATAATAAATACTTCAGATGACCAGTTCACCGAACCGGCTTTCATATTCCTTCAAGCCCTGGTCCAGCATACGCTGCAGTCTTTTTGCCGCATAAGGGTTAAGCACAATGCGATCCGACAGCAATACCCTGACTTCTTTCTGGCCGGTATGCCACGCCTGATTGGCTCCGAACAGTATCGTCATTTCTTCGCGGGTGCCGAGTACGTTGCATA
>CANNNN010000080.1 GCA_947506075.1 Methylococcaceae bacterium | reverse complement strand
TGGATAGCCTGGTGATGCATATCCTAGCCTGTTAACCTTTCAAGAACCTTTCGCCACCTCCTGAACAGATGAACATTTTATTAATAGAGGATGATGTCGTGCTGGCCGACGGCTTGACTCATACCCTGAACGCCAGCGGTTATTCGGTGACCGGCGCCTCGACCGGCGCTTACGCAGAACAGCTGCTGCTGGCGCAAGACTTCGATTTGATCGTACTGGATTTAGGTCTGCCGGATATGGATGGCCTGGAATGGTTACGTAAACTGCGCAGCCGGAAAATTCCGCTACCGGTTTTAATATTGACGGCGCGTGACGGTGTCAACGACAGGATCAACGGCATCGAACAGGGCGCCGACGACTATATGAGCAAACCTTTCGAGCTTCGGGAATTGGAAGCCAGGGTTCACGCACTGATTCGACGTTGTTACGGCGGCTTTAGCAACGATATTGTGCTCGGTCGCTTGACGCTGGACACCCATAATCATCAGCTCTTAGTGAATGGACAAACGATTAATCTGTCGGCGCGGGAATATGGGGTGCTGGAAATACTGCTGCTACAAGCCGGAAAAGTCGTCAGCAAGGACCGCATCGCGCAACGGCTGACCGTCGACGGCGACGCACTGACCGATAATGCCGTGGAAATCTACATCCATCGTCTGCGTAAACGCATTGAACCGTTTGGCACGCTGATCAGAACGGTGCGCGGACTCGGTTATTTGCTGGAACGGTCAGATGATGAATAATAAACGTAGCCTTAAATCTGAAATTCTGTTACGCCTGGCTGTTCCGCTGATTTTGTTCATCAGCTGCGAATCCGTGCTGTCTTATTTTGTCACCTTGCATCATGTCGACGTGGCTTATGATCGTTGGCTGCTTGATTCCGCACGCTCGTTAACCCAGGAAATAAAAGTCAGCGCAGGCAAGGTTGTCGTGGAATTGCCCCCCGCCGCGCTGGAGATTTTCAAATGGGATGAATCAGATAAAACCTATTTCAAGATAATATCGGAACAAAAAGGCATCATTGCGGGCGACAAATTCGTTCCCGAACCGTCTACTGCTAAAAAAATCGACTGGGCTCATCCCGTCTATTTTGATGACGAGATGTATGGGGAACCGGTCAGGGTGGTCTCTATGTTGATTGCTCGCGAAAACACCCAGGAAAAAATTTTTGTCCATGTCGCAGAAACCTTGAATAAGCGACGGAGCATGATGTTGGATATTTTACTGGCCGATCTTGTGCCTCAGTTCGCACTGGTATTACTGACAGGTATTTATCTGCTAGTCGGCGTAAAACGCGGCTTGCAGCCCTTACATGCTTTGGCCGATGAAATTGCCCGACGTTCATCACGCGACTTGCTGCCTATTCCAGAACAGCATGTTTTTCTGGAAGTGCGCACACTGACCGATACCATCAATGAATTACTGGAACGCCTTACATCCGCCATTGCCAGCCAGCAACGTTTTATTGCCAATGCCGCGCATCAATTGCGCACGCCACTGGCTGGCTTAAAGCTGCAAGTAGAGCTCGCCATGAGGGAACAGGATTTGCCTGCGATGAAACCGGCACTGATGCATATTCAGGGCTGTGCCGACCGCATGTCGCATCTGACCACGCAATTATTGATTTTAGCCCGCTCGGAACCCATCAATGGCGATTATGAATTGCGGCCGGTAGATTTGTGCAAACTGGCTAAAGAAACCTGTATGGACTGGGTGCCTAAAGCCATGCAGCGCCATATCGAAATCAGCTTTGAAGGCGGAACGGACCCGCTGTATGTGCAGGGTGACGAGATTTTGTTACGGGAACTGCTGGCAAATTTACTGGATAACGCCATTTGTTACGGCCATGATCAGGGTAACATTGTGGTTAAAGTTGAGCGTCATCCATCGCCTCGTCTGAGCGTCGAAGATGATGGCCCGGGCATAGCCGAATTAGAAACAGACAAAGTTTTCGAACGTTTTTATCGTATTCCCGGCAGTTCCGGCGACGGTTGCGGTTTGGGACTGGCAATCGTCAAGGAGTTTGCCGATCTGCATCAAGCACGGCTAGCGTTAAGCCGCGCCAGTGCTACCGGGGGAACCCGCATTGATTTGGTTTTTAAGGCTTTGTAACCCGACATTCGCGCGAAAAACTTCGGGTTACGCTAAGGCTAACCTATCTATTTGAAAGGTTACTGAAAGCTTGCGATGTTAAACTAGTCTCTCAAAAATTTTTGATACTTGATGGTAATGCTTGCTCTGCCTCGACCTTAACGTAAAATTGTTTTCCCTTGAATCCAAAAGACCACCGAGCATAAGGAACACTAAAAATCATGGGGATACTCAGCATATTGCTCTGGACGCCGGCTGTCGGTGTGTTGCTGCTGGCTTTAACGCCCGGGCGGAACATCCAGTTAATCCGTTTCATCGCACACCTGTTTACCGCCATCGCCTTTTTAACGGTATGTTGGCTACTGAGCATTTATAACGCGCAGGATGCGAATTTACAGCTTAATGAATATTTTCCGCTGAATCCAAAATTGGGCAGCGCTTATGCGTTGGGCATAGATGGTTTATCGATACCGATGCTGGTATTGGCAACCTTGCTTACCTCGATAACCTTACTGGCTTCACTGACCTTAGCCAGCGGCGTCAAGGGCTATCATATTTGCATCTTGTTGCTGGAATTCGGCATGCTGGGCGTGTTTCTGGCTCAGGACTGGGCGTTGTTCTATATCTTCTGGGAAGTGACCTTAATCCCGCTGTTCTTCCTGATCGGCCGCTGGGGTGGTAAAAGGCGGCATGCGGCCAGTCTTAACTTTGTGCTGTACACGATGGGCGGCTCGGTTTTTATGCTGATCAGCCTGCTGGCGATCAGCCAATATGATCTTCAGCACGCAGGCTCCTTAATGTCTTCGATGCATCAGGCGGCTCAAGACATGCCCAGAACTGAGCAGGTTTTAGTGCTGCTGGGTTTTGTGATCGGTTTTGGCGTAAAACTGCCGATTTTTCCGCTACACGGCTGGCTGCCGCTGGCTCATGTCGAAGCGCCCAGTCCAGTCAGCATCCTGCTGTCCGGCATTTTGCTGAAAATGGGCGCTTATGGCTTGATCCGCGCAGTAGTGATGCTGCCGGAAGCTGCAAAGCTGCTACAGCCGTTCCTGATTTTTCTGGGCCTGTTCGGCATGCTTTATGGCGGATTATTGGCCTGGCGACAAAGTGATCTTAAAGCGATGGTGGCCTATTCTTCCATCAGTCATATGGGCATCGTCTTGTTGGGTATCGCGACCTTGAATGAGGCCGGCATTACCGGTGCGGTCTTGCAAATGACCGCTCACGGCCTGATTGCCGCTGCGCTGTTCCTGCTGGTTGGCTTGTTATATGAACGCACGCATACCCGCAACATTCAGGATTACAATTCACTGATCCGAGTGATGCCACGCTTTACCCTGTTGATGACGATAACCTTGCTGGCTGCAATGGGACTACCGGGCTCGGTTGGTTTTATTGCCGAACTACATACGCTGATTGGCGGCTTTAGCGCCTTTGCTAGCAAAGGCATGGGCCTGGTCGTAATGGTGTTTTTTAGCTTGAGCATGTTAATCGGCGCCGCTTACGCGATGCGCACGATCAGCCTGTTATTTACCGGGCCGACCAATCTGCCGATACAACAACTCGAAGACTTAAGGGCTCCGGAGTTGTTGGCGGCAGGCATTCTGGTTGCCGGCATTGTGTTATTCGGCCTATTGCCTGCGCCGTTACTGGGCTTGTCCTCAGCAACGCTGGGACAGATGAACAGTATAATCAGTCAGCGGCTTTTATAGGAACAACGATGCAAGACTCCCCATTAAAGTTACGCCAGCAAATCATCACTGCGCTAAATCATCTGGATCATGTGCTGCCTGGGCAGGCACCTATCCTCGACTTCGTGCATCACAATACCTTGCATGGTTTTCAGCACCTGCCGTTTGATCAGGCCTTAGCTGAATTCGAGGCCTTGACCGGCATAGACTGTTATCTTCCTGAAGCGCAAAACCGGGATTTTTACCGTCAAGGTCGAATTGATGCGGCTGATCTATCCGCCGCATTTGCCCAGAGCCCACAATTGCAGGCTGAGCAAATCGTTTGTGACCTGCCAGATAAGAACATTACCCGGCAGGCTATTTATCGCATTGCGCTGTTATTTGACTTACAGGCGGTTAGCGTCAGTCAGTTTAACTGGCAAATAGAGGAACTGGCCGCATTGGACACGGTGCAAGCCGATGTGCCCGAAGCGCTTAGACGGCGCTTACTGGCCGCCGATCCCAACGGGATTCGGCAGTTATGGGCAAGCATTTTAACCAAGCTCGGCCTGGAGCATGCGGCTTTGCATCCGGAAAATATGCTGGATTTGTCGTTGGAACAGGCCGAAGCTTGGCTTGCATCCTTCGACATGGCTCAGGGCAGACAAGGCGGATTAGCTCATCAGCAAATGCAGCAACAAGCAGGCGCAGCGCTCAATGAACTGCTGGGCCAGTTAGGCGACAGCATAAGTTTGCGCGGCTTCATGCTGGCATTGAGCGGCATAGACATTCTCGACTCCGTCCGTAGCCAGCTGATAAGGTTTTGTGCATCCGGACTGGATGAAGGCGTCGCTTCGTGGCAGTTACCTGAGCGTAGCAACTTAGGTCTTTACGCGGCCTGGCGGGTAACGGCTCAATATGACGCAAATCCCTTTTTGCATGAGTTGCTGGACTGGAAACAGATTATTGCCGAATTGCCGGAAGACGCCGTCGATACCATATTGCTACAACTTAATCATTTGGAAATACCGCAAGCGCAATGGGCAGGCTATCTGCGCCGACTGGCGCTGGAAATCCCCGGCTGGTCAGGGCTGATCAACTGGCGACAGCAGCACCCCAATTATACTGGTGACAATGACGCAGCTCCAACGCTGGCCGATTATTTGGCCATACGCCTGACCCTGGATCGGCTCTGGCTGAATCAGCTATGTCGCGACACCTGGAAAATCGAAGCCAAACTGAGTGCCATCCAAAGTTATTTCCGCAAGAACCTGTCGGAATTTATGGTACGCAGTCAGTTATATCAGGGCAATTTGCCTGAATATCTGACCCACCGGGTCGAATCGCTGACCTTGCATGCCGGTTCCGAACGTTATGACCGCACAGATTGGCAGCAACTCGCCGACCTGATCTGGACCTGGCAGTGCAGTCAGAGAACAGAAGACAGAAGACAGAAAATAGAAGACCCACATCGGACAGAGGATAGAAGACAGAAGACCCAGCTCGACTTCCTTCAGTCCGCTATCCTCACCCCTCTGAACAGCGGCTGGCGCTTGTTTCGTTTATGCCAGCATCTGGGGCTAAACGCCCTCGATCTGCAACAACTGGACATTAAAGACCTGCAAGTCCTGTTGGCCGTGCTGGATGAATTCACCCTGAGCGAACGCAGTAAAGTCTGGTTGCTGGCTTACGAGCATCATTATCGGGAAGATTTTTTCCAGGCCTTACGAGCCAATCATCAACGCAGTCGCTGGGATAGACGTGCTCAGCGTCCCGACGCGCAAATTATCTTCTGCATGGACGACCGCGAAGAGGGTTTTCGCCGCCATCTCGAAGAGCTTAATCCCGCGCTTGAAACCCTGGGCGCCGCCGGATTTTTCGGCGTTGCGATGAATTATAAGGGGCTGGACGACAGCAAAGTAACGCCGCTGTGTCCAGTCGTGGTCACCCCTGCGCATGAAGTTCAGGAAGTGGTTCTGCCGGGCGGTGAATTATCTCAGCTTAAGCATAATCGAGGCCGTAAACTGCAGCTTAGGCTTACCAAGCTGATGCATCAGAGCTTGCGCCGTAACCTGGTGTTATCGCAAGCGCTTATCGATCTGATTGCACCGCTGACTTTCGCCGACTTATTGGCCAAATCGCTATTTCCAAAAGCCCAGAAAAGCCTGATTTCAGGTTTGGCCACACGGGTCTCGCCTGAGGTCAAAACACAATTGCTGTTTACGTCTGCTGATCAGACGCTTGCCACGCTCGATCGTCCAAAACTGGGTTTTACCGATAGCGAACAGTTTGACCGAGTTGCAGGTTTTTTGCGCAATACCGGTTTGACTTACGGATTTTCGGAAGTGGTCGTGTTGATGGGACACGGTTCGATCAGCCAGAATAACCCGCATTTGGCCGCTTACGATTGCGGCGCTTGCAGCGGCAGGCACGGAGGTCCGAATGCTCGCGTATTTGCGGCGATGGCTAATCGGCCCGAAATACGCAAGCGACTGGCGGCATCCGGCATCACTATTCCTGCTGACACCTGGTTTATCGGCGCTGAACATAACACCTGCACTGAAGACATCAACTGGTATGACCTGGATCTGCTCCCGGTTGAACGACTGGCAGGACTAAAAAAATTACAACGGGAATTATTACACGCCCAGCAGATGTCGGCACACGAACGTTGCCGCAGGCTGGCTTCGGCACCGCGCAACCCGACTCCCGAACAGGCCTGGTCGCATATTAAGGAGCGCGCGGCCGATTTTTCCCAACCACGGCCTGAACTGGGCCATGCCACTAATGCCTCTGCAGTAGTCGGGCGCCGTTCACTAACGCAAGATGCTTTCTTTGACCGGCGGGTATTTCTGATTTCCTATGATCCGACCCAAGATCCCGATGGCAAGGTGTTGGAAGGGCTTTTGCTGGCGGTAACCCCGGTAGGCGCAGGCATCAATCTGGAATATTATTTTTCTACGGTCAATAATGAACGTTTTGGTTGCGGCTCTAAAGTACCGCATAACGTGACCGGTTATTTCGGCGTGATGGAAGGGGCTAGCAGTGATTTGCGTACCGGTTTGCCCCGACAAATGATTGAGATTCATGAACCGATGCGGCTTCTGATTCTGGTTGAGACCAAAACAGCGGTGCTGGAGCAAATCTATGCTCGTCAGGAAAGTATACGGGAGCTGGTTGCGGGCGGCTGGGTGCAACTGAGCACTCAAGACCCGGATAGTGGTGAGATTTCCTTGTTCCAAACAAATTCTGGTTTTGTGAGCTGGCAATCCGAGGCTAAAGATCTGCCTGTTCGCGATAATTCATCCGAATGTTACAAGGACCAAACGCTGCCGGTAGCACCTATGTTAATCAGACAAGCTGGAGTAGCATAATGGATGCCTTAGTTTTTTTAATTCCGTTAATGCCGCTGGTTGCAGCAATGGCTATCGGGATCGGGCATTTGTTTGGGCTGATTGAAGGCGAAAATAGCGAAGGCATAACGGCCGATATTGCCGGCTGGACGATTACGATGTCCTGCTTGCTGGCCTTGACACTACTGGGTTTCGATTTGCTGGGCAAAAATACCGGTTCCTACAATGGCGGTCTATGGCTGAGCAGCGACACCTTGGACATATCGATAAACTTCATTACCACTGGTTTTAACGTCCGCTTGGCAGCGTTGTTTTCTGTGCTGTTAGCCATCATCATCCGTTTTTCAATAAATTACCTGCATCGGGAAGCGGGGTATCACCGGTTCTTTTTTATGCTATGTCTGTTTTCATCGGCGATGCTGTTGCTGGTGTTATCGGGCAATGTAGTTCTCACCTTTATCGGCTGGGAAGTGGCGGGCTTGTGTTCCTATTTTCTGATCGCCTACGCTTATGATCGCCCTGTAGCGGCCCTCAATGCGACGCGCGTCTTGGTGACTAATCGCATCGGCGAGGCCAGTTTTTTGTTAGGCGCGGGCTTAAGTTATGCCTGGACTGACAGCGTCAACTGGAATGCGCTCAATGCTGCATCGCTAGAGCTATCGTCGGGTGAAGCGACCGCGCTGGCGCTGTGTTTTTCGGTAGCCGCCTTTGCAAAATCAGCGCAACTACCCTTTACGCCATGGCTGGCAAGGGCCATGGAAGGACCCACGCCGTCGAGTGCGGTATTTTATGGTGCAGTGATGGTGCATGCCGGCGTCTATCTGGTCATTTTGCTGAGCCCGATTTTTGAACAGGCACCGCTGGCTATGGCCATGCTCGCCCTCGTCGGCTTGACGACGGCGCTTTATGGGTTTGTGGTTGGATTGACGCAGACCGATGTTAAAAGCTCGCTGATTTTTGCGTCCTCCGGCCAATTGGGTCTGATGTTTCTGGAATGCGGACTGGGGTTTTGGCAACTGGCCGCTTGGCATCTTAGCGCACATGCGGTGGTTCGTGGCTACCAATTCCTGACTGCACCATCGCTGATGCATAATCTTCAGGGCTCTGATAAACAGACCACCCAGCGGAAGATCCCTGCTTGGCTTTATGTAGCCTCCTTACAGCGTTTCTGGCTGGATCCGATTACCGACTGGGCTCTGGTCAGACCGGTGCGTGGTTTGGCGCACGATTTAAGTTATTTTGATGATCATGTCATTGATTACCTAATGGGTTCTCCGGCTCCCGCAATCCGCACGATATCATCCCTAGCGCAACTGGAAGAACAGATAATAGGCGCTAAACTGGATAATGACTCCGATAACTTTGCCCAGGGCAGCGGACTGGCAGGAAAACTGACCGAATGGACGGCAGCCATCCTGCACTGGTTCGAGGACCGCTTTGTATTGCGCGGTATCGGTAAGGATGCGATCCGTTACGGTCGTGAACTGGGCCATATCGCCAACCGATTCGAACTAGCAGTGCTCAGACCCCGTTATCTGGTGTTGTTTGTATTGATAACGTTGTTAGTCGCATTTTGAGTTCCTGGCAAAATCTCCACTGGATAAAAAACAGTCCACGCTTAGCACGAACAAATGCAGCTTGGTCGTCGCAAGCCACTCCTACACTCTATATCGAAGCAGCCGTTGTTTACTTGTTCCGAAGCTGGATTGGGAATGAGCAAACAACGGCGTACTGAAGAGTGACAAAACTTTTTCGTGCCTTTCGTGGACGGTGCGTAATTTAAATTATTAATGAGAACTTACTGCTGATGGATATTACTGTTACTCCCTGGTCGGAATCAGCGGCCTTCCCGTTGCTGACGACGATGACGCTGGTTCCGCTGGCGGCTATGATAGCCATTTGGATTTCCAGATCAGCGAAGCTGGCACTGTATTTTGGATTTGCCGGAGCACTGTTGACATTAGCGCTTAGCGTTTATCTGCTGGCTATTTTCGATGCGGGCCACTCCGGCATACATCTGGTAGAAGAGGTGCATTTTGCCGGACTCAGTTACCGTGTCGGCGTCGATGGTACGAATATTTTATTTATCCCGTTAACGGCTATTTTGACCTTGCTGGTTTTAGTTTATACCTTGATTACCCGGCATGTGACCGACAGGCAGTTCATCGGCTGCCTGTTGGGCTATGAAGCCATCCTGATCGGGGCGTTTGTCGCGCTGAATGTGCTGCAATTCTGGTTTTGGTGTGTGCTGGAACTGATTCCGGTGGTGCTGTTGACGGTTCATGCCGGTACCGGGCAGAAACGGCGCTGG
>CANNNN010000079.1 GCA_947506075.1 Methylococcaceae bacterium | reverse complement strand
GTTCTCACCCTATTTTGTAAAATAAAAAGAAAATCTTCGCTGCACTCTTTAGAGGGCTGTTTGTCTAAACATTTCCTTGTCATCCTTAGTTTTAAGGGAAACACTCATGATTAGTTTATTTAAATAAACCCATAAAAAAAAGGGAGCAATTGCTCCCTTTTTTTGTTTTGATATAGGCTTATCTCGTTATGGTTTTAATAGTAACTGCATTTTTAGTCGCATCGTATACATAACCATTAAGCACTATAGATGTGACTGTGAATGTTGCCGTACCTTTTTTGGCTGCAGTTGATGGCAAGGTTTTTGATGTGATTGTAGCAGTGCCGTTACTGTTTGTTACCGCACTTGCACTGCCCGTAAAATAGCCTGTCCAGGTACCAACGACTATTGCCTTGGGTACGAGCACACCATTTTTATCATATACCGTAATAGATGAAACACCTCTTAGTGGGTTTGTGCTGAGTGTAAGATTGATTGCTTTAACACTCGTTGTTGCGGGCGCAGGCTGTACTGTAATATTAACTGTTTTAGTATTTGTTAATCCATACTGATTAGTAACGGTTAATGAAACTGGAAATACTCCTACTTTTGAAAAAACATATGCTGGATTTGCAGCAACAGACGTTTTACCTGCTTCGAAATTCCAGGCATAACCAGTAATTGCTCCATTCCCAACCGAACTTCCTGATGAGAAGTTTACTGAGAACGGCGCCGTGCCAGTTGTACTAAATACATTAATGGCAGCAAGCGGAGCAACGCTGGCAATAGACGCTAAGCCACTAGCAGTACCGGAGATTTCATATTGACCCAGACTTGCATAGATGGGGTAACCAGGATCAGATGTAATTGCGGCTCTGCCAGTTCCAGCAATGCTTAGATAATAGGTACCGGGAGCAACCGTTGCAGTAATATTGGCCGCTAATAAATCAGTAGGGTTGCTTGATACAATGACCTTGCCTTGGGCGTCCGATAAGGTCGCAATAATGTCAAGATTTGCACCTATGTTAGCGGGGGCAATTTTAAGATCAATTTGTCCTGATGTATTGAGTACAAACATATCTTTATCGGTATTTATTTCGATGATACCGAAAGCATGTGCATTGTTTGTAGTGCCCGAAGCTGTCATCGGTAATGTGGCTGATGTAGCAACAGTATTGCCATAATCATCTTTTCTGGCTGAGAAACCATTGGCGGCAAAAACCGCTAAGTCGTCTTGTTTGTTGTTTGCGTTGGGGTATGGACCTGCACTCCATTGCGTAACATTTTTATAGTAGCCTGCCCCCATAATAGGCGCCCAGGAAGTCGCGCCAGCACCATGACCCAGATAGTATCCCGTTGTCGTATTACCATCGTGATACAAACCTAAATTATGACCCGCTTCATGTGAAATAGCTTCAGCTATATATTTTTCATTATTGGCAAGAGATTGCTGGAACACCCAGGCCGGTTGATATTGTTGAGCGTTAACATAATTAACAATACCTACATAGGCAACACCACCACAATTGCAGCTAATGGTACCTGTTTTAGTAACGACGACTCGTGTACCGTAGTTGACATCACTAGAACTGGTTTTTGCAAGTGCTGCCGCTGTGGGTTCCTCTGTTGTAATATCAACATCAAACGGAAGGTAGTCTTCAGCAACCCTTGCCCAGATGCTGTATATGTTGGCACGTTCATTATCATCAAATACAGCAGGATTGCCGCTTAAGTCATAAGCAGGTGCATTGATATCGGTAGCTGACCAGGCTGATTTTTGTACTAATTGACCATTAAAATCAATATAAATTACTTTGCTAGCGCCAAGATTGCTATGCAGCTTAAATACATCGGTTAAAGGGGGAGCTTTTAGCATGGTGGTTGGCGTTACGACAGGGGTTACAACTGTACCCTCTTGAGGAATTACATGCTTATCGACATCGCTATCTATTACAAATATTTTTCCAGTAGCGGTATCCAAATGCATGGTTGAATCATTTAGTATTTCTTTTAGTTTTTCAGGTGTAACATTGTTGTCAGCTGCTGTTTTGTTGAGATTACTACCGAGAAAATCAATTGCATCCTGACCTTGCAGGCTATTTGGTAAAGGTACATTGACGCTCTCTTTATTGTCAGGGACTTTAACAACCGATGCGGCGTCAGCAACAGTTAATGCGTCAGTACCATCGCCAGCATTACCGGTAATTATTGTACGCTTTACATTGCCATTTCTATCCAATTCCTGTACGAAATTTTTACCCGCAAGTTGTGATTGGGACGGAGCGCCTGCTGCGGGCGGACTGGACGATATCAGTTCATCAAATGATGAGTCTGCTGGATTTATTCCGCATGAAACAACTGTAGCTGCAAGAACCATATCCAAAATGGCGCACATTGTTACTTTTCTGATTGTCATATTACTCACCTGAATTTAGAGAAAACTGTTATGTTAGTGTTTTGTTTGTTTATTAGTTTATACAACCACTAACAAACCTAATTTTAATAGCCAAAAAACAATGATTTATCTTTGCTGATGTACATGGCTATTAGTTTAAGCCATTAGCCTAAAAAACGAATATAACTAACGTTTAGTATATGAGGCGGGTTTCGTTTTGATAAGTAATTGTACTTAGTAACTTGATGCTATATTGTGAACTGTTGCGCTTTAATAGTATTTATTCATCCTGAATCGTTACTATCGGCGACAGCATGTTCAATTAGCAAATAACTTTCTGACTGCATATCGATTAATCTGGATACCGTCCTTTCAAATTCAAACAAGCCTATTCCTTCGGTATAAAGCTCCTGAGCCGGCACTTCGGCGGTACAGATCAGTTTGACCTTATGCTCGTATAGCGCATCAATCAGCGTAACAAAGCGTTTGGCTTCATTGCATTTTTCCTGGGTTAGCTTGGGAATGTCAGTCAGTATCACGATGTCGAATCGGGTGGCGATTTCCAGGTAATCGGCGGCGCCCAAAGGCTGCACACAGAGTTCGGCAAAAGAAGTGAGGGCGACATTACCATGTACCGCAGACAAAACCACTTTTCTGCTTAAGACATCCAGAGTCCCCGGTTTTTTCGGTGCAAAACAGGTAAATTCGTTATAACTTTGCTGCACGAATTTTTCAGACTGCTCATCGAGCGGATAATAATAGGTCGTTTTTAGAGCGTGTAAATGGCTGAGCCGATAATCCTGTTTTGCAAGCAGTTCAATAATATCGGCTTTTTGTTGCAGGAGTCCGATAAAAGGGAGGAACAATGCCCTTTGCAAGCCGTCACGATAGAGTTCATTCGGGTGGCAGTTAGAGGTAATCACGACAACAAGACCTGAATCGAACAATTTGCTAAATAGTCGCATCAGTATCATCGCATCGGCTATGTCGGAGACATGGAACTCATCAAAGCACAGCAGTTGCTGTGAATCTCTGATATGTTTTGCCAAGGCCGAAATTGCATCACTGCTGTTGTGTTGCCGCCATTGGTGAAGGTAAGCATGCACTTCCAGCATGAACGCATGAAAATGTACCCGCCTTTTTAGCTTGATCGGGCAGGCATCAAAAAATAAATCCATCAGCATCGACTTGCCGCGCCCGACATTGCCGAAGATATACAGGCTCTGCCCTATACTCGGCCTGGGTAATAGCATTTTATGTAAGGTGGATTTTTGATCATACTCAGCAGCCGATAGCAACTTATCCAGCAGGGCTTGCAGCTGCCCTAGTGTGATAATTTGATTGCTTTCGTATTCAAGTTGGCCTTGCGCAACCAGATCGTTATAGCGTTTTTCCAGCATGGTTGATTATAAAAAATGCACTTAGGTAACTCGCAAAAAACACCCCATAATTAAACACACATAAAAATGGGCTGTAGATTGCACGGATCAGACGAGTTTACACAGATTTCCAAACCCTAAGTCTAGTTCATCTTGGCTCTTTCTAATCTATGTTAATCAGCTCAAATCCGTGTCCCATTTAGTTACGAGGGTTATTTATTCTAAGGTGCCTTATACGTTTCCCGCAGTCTTTTTCTGATAAGCAGCCATCTGATCAAAATTCAAATAACGATAGGTATCCTCGGCTGTTTCGTTAATTTGACTTGCATAATGCATGTATTCAGCAAACGTCGGAATCTTACCCAGAATCGAACACACCGACGCCAGTTCCGCCGATGACAGGTACACATTGGCGCCATTGCCCAGACGGTTCGGGAAGTTCCGCGTCGAGGTGGACACCACCGTGGAATTTTCTGCGACCCGCGCCTGATTGCCCATGCACAATGAACAACCCGGCATTTCGGTGCGCGCACCGGCCTTGCCAAAGGTGCTGTAATAGCCTTCCTCGGTTAATTGGTTTTGATCCATTTTGGTCGGCGGTGCAACCCACAAACGGGTCGGCAATTCGCCTTGGTGTTTTTCCAGCAATTTACCGGCGGCCCGGAAATGACCGATATTGGTCATACAGGAACCCAAAAACACTTCGTCGATTTTAGTTCCAGCCACAGCGGACAAGGTTTTCACGTCATCGGGGTCATTCGGGCAGGCCAGCAACGGCTCCTTGATTTCACTCATATCGATGTCGATGATTTCAAAGTATTCCGCATCGGCATCCGGTTCCAACAACACCGGATTAGTCAGCCATTCTTCCATACTTTTAATGCGGCGTTCTATCGTGCGGACATCGCCGTAACCTTCGGCTATCATCCATTTCAGCAGCGTAATATTTGAATTTAAATACTCGCGGATCGGCGCTTCGTTCAATCGCACCGTGCAACCGCCGGCAGAACGTTCCGCCGATGCGTCGGACAATTCAAAAGCCTGTTCCACTTTTAAATCTGGCAAGCCCTCGATTTCCAGGATGCGTCCTGAAAACACATTCTTTTTGCCCTGTTTTTCAACGGTCAGCAAGCCGCGCTGTATCGCCACATAAGGAATCGCATTGACCAGATCGCGCAAAGTTATGCCCGGCTGCATCTCGCCTTTAAACCGGACCAAAACAGATTCCGGCATGTCCAGCGGCATCACGCCGGTTGCAGCCGCAAATGCGACCAGACCGGAACCTGCAGGAAAGGAAATGCCGATAGGGAAGCGGGTATGCGAATCCCCGCCGGTGCCGACCGTGTCCGGCAATAACATCCGGTTTAACCAGGAATGGATGATGCCGTCGCCCGGACGCAAAGACACGCCGCCGCGATTCATGATGAAGTCCGGCAGCGTATGCTGCATGGTCACATCAATCGGTTTCGGATAAGCCGCCGTATGGCAGAACGATTGCAGCACCAGATCGGCTGAAAAACCCAGACAGGCCAGATCTTTCAATTCGTCACGGGTCATGGGACCGGTAGTATCCTGAGAACCGACGGTGGTCATGTGCGGTTCGCAATAGGTATTCGGACGAACACCCGCAACACCGCAGGCTTTGCCGACCATTTTCTGCGCCAGGGTATAACCCTTGCCGCTGTCTTTTGTGTTTACCGGACGAATAAAAACAGTTGATGCGCCAAGGCCTAATGCTTTGCGGGCTTGGTCGGTCAAACCCCGGCCGATAATCAACGGAATACGACCACCAGCACGCACTTCATCAAGAATGACATCGGTTTTCAATTCGAATTTACATATCAGTTCATTGGTATTGTGACGCTTGACCTCGCCGGCATACGGATAAATGTCGATCACATCGCCCATTGCCAGTTGGGTCACGTCGCATTCAAAGGGCAACGCGCCTGAATCTTCCATGGTGTTGAAAAATATCGGCGCGATCTTGCTGCCTATGCAAACTCCGCCTTCGCGCTTGTTCGGAATGTACGGAATGTCATTGCCCATAAACCATAACACCGAATTGGTCGCCGACTTGCGCGAAGAGCCTGTCCCGACCACATCACCGACATAAGCGACAGAAAAACCCTTCCGCTTGAGATCGGTGATTTGCTGTTCGGCATTGGTAATGCCCTCGCGCGGCATAAGCAGCATCGCTTTGGCATGTAGCGGAATGTCGGGGCGCGACCAGGCATCGGGTGCCGGCGACAGATCGTCGGTATTGGTTTCGCCGGTCACCTTAAACACCGTCACCGTCAGCTTTTCAGGCACCTGGAGTTTGCTGATAAACCATTCGGCTTCCGCCCAGGCGTTAAGTACCTGCTTGGCGTATGCGTTGCCGGCTTCGGCTTTTTCCTGTATGTCGTGGAAAGCATCGAAGATCAGCAGGGTATGGGACAGCGCCTTGGCCGCAACCGGAGCCAGCGCTTCGTTATCCAACAACTCGATTAACGGCGCGATGTTATAACCGCCGAGCATCGTGCCCAGCAATTCGGTGGCATGGGCTGCATCCAGTATCGGCGAACTGACTTCGCCATTGG
This sequence comes from Methylococcaceae bacterium, assembly GCA_947506075.1. Lineage (GTDB taxonomy): Bacteria > Pseudomonadota > Gammaproteobacteria > Methylococcales > Methylomonadaceae > Methylobacter_A. Next base: position 3,098 of record CANNNN010000079.1, on the reverse strand, counting down.
CAATAGCCGCCAAAAAACTCGCTTTGACGTAAGCCGCCTCGTCAACTCCGGCAGGCACTCGGTTGGCCAGCAGGTCGAGAATGAACGATTCTTCGCCTGGGGGTGGCTGTTTGATCAGTTCGACCAAGGCGGCAACCTGCTCTGCATCCAAAGGCTTGGGAGCTATGCCTTCGGCTGCGCGTTCGGCTACGTGTTTACGGTATTGTTCTAGCATCGGGAATTCCTGGAAGATAGTTTAAAGTTAATCGTTGCCACGCTGCAACGTGACAACGTGACAACGTGACAACGTGACAACGTGACAACGTGACAACGTGACAACGACAAGGCTATTTCATCGCCTCAACAATCGCATTACCCATTTCTATCGTTCCGCAAATCGATTGCGGATTGAGATCAGGTGTAACAAATATGCCTTCGTTAACTACTTTTTCAACCGCTGTCTGGACTTTATCTGCCGCCTCATGCTCGCCGAGATGATGCAACATCATTACGCCGGCCATGATCACGGCAGTAGGGTTGGCCAGGTTTTTTCCAGTGATGTCCGGCGCGCTGCCGTGTACGGCTTCGAACAACGCTGCATCAGTGCCGATATTCGCACCGGGAATGAGGCCCAGTCCGCCGACTAAACCAGCGGTCAAATCGGACAGGATGTCGCCAAACATGTTGGTACAAACGATTACATCGAACTGCGCAGGATTCATCACCATGTGCATACAGGCCGCATCGATAATTTTTTCGTCATACTGAATGTCGGGATATTTTGGCGCAATTTCTCTGGCGCAATCCAGAAACAAGCCCTGGGTGTATTTTAAAATATTGGCTTTATGGCAAACAGTTACTTTCTTGCGATTATTTTCTCTCGCGTATTTGAACGCATACTCGATAATGCGCTCCGAGCCGTTTCGGGTCACGACGGCCAGACTTTCCGCGATGTCTTTTTTAGGCGTCAGATAATGTTCAAGTCCGGCGTAGAGTCCTTCAGTATTTTCCCTAACGATAACAATATCGACATCGTCATAACGGGTCTTGACGCCAGGCCAGTTTTTGGCGGGACGGACATTGGCATACAGGTCGTATTTCTGCCGCAACGCGACATTAATGCTTCGAAATCCTGTGCCGACAACCGTGGTCAACGGGCCTTTAAAAGCCAGACGGGTTTTGTCTATAGATGCCATGGTTTCATCAGGTAACGGCGTACCAAATTTCTCAAAAGCGGCTAGACCCGCATAGGCTTCTTCCCATTGAATCTTTACGCCAGATGCGTCAATAACTTTAACTGCTTCATCCATGATTGATGGACCGATGCCATCACCTTTTATCAACGTAATCACGTGCATTCAATTCTCCACTAATAAAAAAAACAAATCATTCTTTTGGATTATAGTGCTTTAGGCCGGTATTTATCCAGTGGTGTGGGTTAAATAGTACAAATTGCGCAGCTTTTGTTATGATTAAAAAAGTCCGTGAAGACGCTGAGGTGCGACGCCTTCACCTTTGCAGCATTATTCAATCTAGTTGAAGGAGTTGTTATGATAAGTCTTACACTCACCCCACCCGAAAACGGCAGTGCAATCACGATGCAAAACGGCAAACTGGTGGTGCCGGATAATCCAATTATCCCTTTTATTGAAGGTGACGGTACCGGACCGGACATTTGGCGTGCTACTGTCCGAGTTCTGGATGCGGCAGTTTTTAGCGCCTATGCAGGACAAAAGAAAATTCATTGGCTGGAAGTGTACGCCGGAGAAAAAGCCCATCGCTTGTTTGATACCTGGTTGCCTGATCAAACCGTCGAAGCCTGCAAGAACTACCTAGTATCGATTAAAGGACCATTGACCACGCCAATAGGCGGCGGCATCAGTTCGTTGAACGTGGCGTTGCGCCAGATGTTAGATATGTATGTCTGCCTGCGGCCGGTCAGATGGTTTACCGGCGTACCTTCGCCGGTAAAAAAACCTGCCGCCGTCGATATGGTCATTTTTCGGGAAAACACTGAAGACATATACGCCGGCATCGAGTTTGAACAAGGCACGGAAGATGTTCAGCTTTTTCTAAACTTGCTTAAAGAGAATTTCCCGAAACAATATGCGAAGATCCGTTTCCCGGAAACTTCCGGCATAGGCATCAAGCCGGTGTCCAGGGAAGGCACGGAACGCCTGATCCGTTCGGCTATCGAGTATGCGATCACCAATAAACGTAAATCGCTGACTATTGTGCATAAAGGCAATATCATGAAATTCACCGAAGGGGCGTTTCGTAACTGGGCTTACCAGCTTGCCGAGCGCGAGTATCCTGAGCAGGTCTATACCTGGGGACACTGGGAAAAAACGCGTGCCGAATTCGGCGAGGCGGCGGCAAACAAGGTGCAGGCCGAAATGCTGGCTAAGGGTAGGATTTTAATTAAGGATGCGATCGCCGATATTACCCTGCAGCAAGTCCTGACCCGGCCTGAAGATTTCGATGTAATCGCCACCTTAAATTTGAACGGCGACTATTTATCCGATGCGCTGGCCGCGCAAGTCGGCGGCATCGGCATCGCTCCCGGGGGCAATATCAACTATCAAACCGGCACCGCCGTTTTTGAAGCCACTCATGGCACGGCCCCCAAATATGCTAATCAGGACAAGGTCAATCCCGGGTCATTAATCCTGTCCGGCGAAATGATGCTGCGTTATATGGGCTGGACCGAGGCTGCAGATGCGGTCATCCATGCGATGGATGCAGCCATCGATAGCAAAAAAGTAACCTATGATTTTGCCCGGCAGATGGACGGAGCGACAGAAGTCAAATGCAGCGAGTTTGCCGATGTATTGATTGATAATTTGACCCCGTAAAAAATGCCAATGCCCACGAAAATCACGAAATAAATCAAGATGATGGATTGATCGCTCTATTCACTCTTTGGGTAAGAGCCTACAGCTCTTCGTTAAATTCTGGAGAGCTTTATTATCCCTCTGAAAGGTTTCGTTTTTTTTCGTGGACGAAATGAATTTTTAGGATTATTGAAAACAATCCTTAAGTAACGATACGAATAGATGATGTCTGGCTTGATCTTTATTATTGAATAATCCTCAAGCACTTCTGGAGTAGCCATCATG
>CANNNN010000078.1 GCA_947506075.1 Methylococcaceae bacterium | reverse complement strand
TCGGTTTTTCTGACGATGAAGCGAAAAACAAGAAAATTTACCAGTTCGGTTTGCAATACAAGCCTATTCCCAATGTCGTGATCAAGGCCGATTATCGCAACTTCATGGCTAAAAAAGGCAGCTTACCGGATGATTTCAACCTGGGCTTCGGCTTTATTTTCTAGTTAATTATTATTTATCCGCGAAAGACACGAAAAGCACGAAAAACAAAACTGACTTAGAGCGATGGGGTATCTAACCCTGTCATTCACGTTTTGCAACAGATTAGTTTTTAAAACGTTTCGATCGGTCATTCAATTGATTTTTCGTGTCTTTAGTGATTTTCATGGACAATATGTAAACATACTCTTAAATTTACTCATTGTCACAACGAGACCCACTATGAAAACAATCAGGATCGGAGGATTTTTTATACTCTTTCTATTGCTGCTCAGCGCAATCACCCCAAGTTACGCCACCGTCTTTTACAGTAAAAATGAGGCGCTGGAACTGGCCTTCGGCAAAGGCATGCAGGTCGAGCAATTATCATTATTTCCCGATCAACAGCAAGTCGAAAAAATTCAGACGCTGGCTAAGGCTAAACTTGATTCAGGCCTGTTTACTTTTTATGTCGGCAAAGATCAGGGTAAGCTGCTCGGTTATGCCGCGATTGAGACCGGCACGGTCAGAACCAAACCGGAAACCCTGATGATCGTGCTGACTCCGGATGGCGAATTGCGCAACGTCACTATGCTGGCTTTCCACGAACCGCCGGAATACCAGCCGCCGGAACGCTGGTATGAACAGTTGTATAAGCGTACGCTAGCCGACATGGATTTTAACAAAGGCATCGACGGGATCAGCGGTGCGACCCTAAGTACCCGGGCAGCGGTCAGCAGTGTTCGCAAGGTCATGGCGATTTATGAGGTTATGGTTCAGGGTAATCAATAATGCGTTATTTTGTTACCGGCGAACAGCATCGAAAATCCTTGTTAAACACGCTAGTGTTGATGTTTCTGGTCTATATCGCGCTGCTATGGATCAGTAACGGCATGATGTATTTCCATCATATGGACTTAACGCCGGATTCTGTGATTGCCTATTACCTAGGTTCCGAACAACAGTTTACCCAGCCGCGCAGTTACCAGGGTATGCTCGAAGTCTCGCATTTCCATCTATTCTCTATGGGAATGCTGGTGCTGACCTTAACCCATTTAATGCTGATGACCGAGTTCTCGGTACGGCTTAAAATCTGGTTGAGTAGCATGACTTACGGAGCCGCCCTGGCTGATGAAGCAGGCGGCTGGCTGGTCAGATTTGTCGACCCGTTGTTTGCCTACTTTAAAATTGCCGCCTTCATCATGCTGGAGTTCTCGCTGGGCGCTTTATTGCTGGTGGTGATCACGGCACTGGTACGCGCCCGAATTCGAATGGGCAAAGTCAGTGCCGACTAGGCCCGGCTTAATTCTTTTCCAACCTTATCAGGTTTAATGAAGCGTTTAGAATCAACAAAGCCGCGATTTACACGGCTTTGAGTAGATTGGTGAGGCGGGTCAAAACACTATTCAAGATTTTGTATCTGCTCCCGCATTTGCTCGATCAGTACTTTAAGCTCGATGGCTATTTGGGTCATTTCCTTGTCGGCCGACTTAGACCCCAAAGTATTCGCTTCACGGTTTAATTCCTGCATTAAAAAATCAAGCCGTCTTCCGACCGGCTCTTTTTGTTTGAGCACCCGCAACACTTCGGTGATATGGGTTTCCAGTCTGTCGAGTTCTTCGGTAATGTCCAGTTTTTGAGCCAGTAATACCAACTCCTGTTCCAGACGGTCAAAATCGGGTTGCGCGACCAGTTCGACAATCCGATCTTTTAGTTTAGTGCGAACCTGCAACAACACCTCCGGCATACGCCTCCCTGCTAAAACAACAAACCCAAGCATCTTTGCACAGCGTTCTTCAATCAAGAGTTTAAGCTGTGTGCCTTCTCTTTCCCTCGCCTCCAGTAGTTGTGCCAGTGTTAGCGTGACCAGGGTAATGATGCCTCGATTGAGCTGCTCTTTATCGATATCCGGTTCCTGCTGAATACCGGGAAATGCCAGTACATCCAGCGCCGAAAAAGACAAGGTACCGAGCATTTGCTCTTCAATAGCGTTAGTCGCGGCAAGTAAAGTGGCTAACGCATCCCTATTAATGACGAAACCGGGGCCTTTTTTAGACTGTTTTTTGTAACTCAAGGTGAGTTCAACCTTGCCTCTATTGATCTTGGCAGCAATGATTGAGCGCAGCTCGACTTCGACAAAACGCAGGCGCTCCGGTAATCTTATGCTGATATCGCAATAACGGTGATTGACTGTACGCAATTCACAGCTTATCGTTAAATCACCGATTTCTATCTCATTGCCGGCGAAGGCGGTCATGCTTCTAATCATTTTTCACCTATAATTGACGGGTTTTTTCATACTAACAACACCATGGCAGAATACTACGATCCTCAGACTTATCCCAAAGAGTGGAACTACCTGCAAACCGGCACTATTATAGACCAGTATGTCATTGAACGGGAGTTAGCGCACGGAGGCTTCAGTTCGGTGTATCTGGCTAGGCAAATAGCCGATCAGGTTCAGGTTGCAATTAAAGAATATCTGCCTCGAAAGTTTGCCCACCGCACATGGAACAATCAGGTTGTGGCTAACAGTGAAGAAACCGAAACTTTTTTCAAGCGCGGTCGGGTTCTGTTTTTCGAGGAAGCCAAGGTTTTATCGACGCTAAAACACCCAAATATTGTTGAAGTCATCGGCTTTTTTAAAGCCAATTCCACCGTTTATATGGTCATGACTTATGACTATGGGCTTACGCTGGATAAGCTGTTAAACGATAAAATACTGACTGTTTCCGAAGAATTATTAATGACACTGTTTAAGTCCTTATTGACAGGACTAGCTCATATCCATAGCCAACATTATATTCATCTTGATATTAAACCTTCCAATATTCTGGTGCGACCCGGCAATGATGCGTTATTGCTGGACTTTGGCGCGATTCAGAGCTTTCCAAAATCCCATCTAAGCAAGCAAAGCAAGATCCTGACGAAAGGCTATTCACCCATAGAGCAGCATGATTTGAGCGCCCAACTCGGTCCGTGGACGGACATTTATGCGGTAGGAGCGAGTATGCGTGTGTGCCTGGATGCTAAGACACCGGTTCCTGCGCTGGTCAGAGCGCAGCAGGACACGCTGGTTCCTGCGTCCAAGGCGTTTAAGCGAAAATATCCCGAACATCTGTTAAAAGCCATCGACTGGGCGATGGCTTTGCAGCCACAAAATCGCCCACAGTCGGTTGCAGAGTTGTTACAAGCGTTAGTCGGTAGTTGAAGCTACTTATGCCAAAAATGGAACACAGATGAATAGGATGGAAAATTATTTTCCGTTGTATTGCTACCCCATAATTCTTCTGTGTTTATCAGAATCCTTTTCATCATCCGCGTTCGATTATATTTGCTACCGTAATTGATCCTCCGAGTAACGCGCTGTTCAGGTATACTGTGCGGTTTTTCAATTTAACGGAACAACTATGAGACCAAGCGGACGCAACCCGGATCAACTAAGAGAGATAAAATTTACCTGCGGTTTTACCAAACATGCAGAAGGCTCTGTGCTGGTTGAGTTTGGCGATACCCGTGTGCTTTGCACCGCGAGTGTCGACCGGAGTGTTCCACGCTTTCTTAAAGGCAAGGGCGAAGGCTGGATTACCGCAGAATACGGAATGTTACCGCGTTCGACTCATACCCGGATGGGCCGCGAAGCCAGTCATGGCAAACAGGGAGGCCGTACCCTGGAAATCCAACGCTTGATAGGTCGTTCCCTCAGGGCGGCAATCGATTTAAAAGCTCTCGGTGAACACACCATCATGATAGATTGCGATGTGTTACAGGCGGACGGAGGAACCCGCACCGCTTCAATCACCGGCGGCTTTGTCGCACTATCGCTGGCCATAGAAAAAATGCTTAAACGCAAACAGATCAAGACCAATCCGATACATGGCCAGATTGCCTCGGTTTCTGTTGGCATTTATAACGGTGTGCCGGTGCTGGATCTGGATTATGCCGAAGACAGCAATGCGGAAACCGACATGAATGTGGTAATGAACGATGCTGGTGCGTTTATTGAAGTGCAGGGTACGGCTGAGGGTCATGCGTTCAGAAAAGATGAATTGGACGCGATGCTCGAATTGGCTGGCTTAGGCATCAAGCAATTACTGGAACAACAACGGTTCGCGATAGAAAATCATAAATGAGTTGTTCAAACTTAAATAAGATCGTTCTGGCCAGCGGCAATCCCGGCAAGATCAGGGAAATACAGGCGATGCTGGAAGATCGTCCGATTGTCCCGCAATCCGCATTTAATGTTCAGGAATGCGAAGAAACCGGCTTTACCTTTATAGAAAATGCAATTTTAAAAGCCCGGAATGCTGCGTTGCATTGCAGACTGCCGGCGATAGCCGATGATTCGGGACTGGTCGTTGATGCCTTGCATGGCGCACCGGGTGTGATTTCAGCCCGGTATGCAGGCGTCCTCGCCAGTGACCGGGACAATCTGAACAAGCTGTTGCAGGCACTGGAAGGTGTTCCGATGCAACTGCGGACGGCGCGCTTTATCTGTGTGCTGGTATTTCTTGAACATGCGGAGGACCCTTGCCCCCTAATCGCCCAAGGAGTTTGGGAAGGCTTGATTTTGGATCATGCTGTTGGTGAAAACGGTTTTGGCTATGACCCGGTGTTCTGGGTGCCCGACCAAAACTGCACATCGGCAGAATTACCGGCTTTGGTTAAAAATTCCTTGAGTCATAGAGGGCAGGCCTTGAGGCATTTAACGTCCTTAATTAAAACCAACCCTGGCATATAAGTGCCCCTACACTTGCGATGAATACACTGCTTCCTATCGCCAACCAATTCTCAAGCGGGGCGACCGAGATAACCCCGCTTGGCCACGGCCTGATCAATGACACTTATCTGGTCACCACGCCCTCCTGCAGTTTTGTTCTGCAACGGATAAATCGGACGGTTTTTCCAAGACCGGCGCAAATCATGGCAAATCTGAGCGTCCTTATTCAGCATCTCGCACAAAAAAACGGCGAGCCGGTTAAGCTCAAAATTCCGGCCATTTTAAAGACTACCGCTAACCAGCCGTTTTATAAGGATCTAACCGGCGATTGCTGGCGGGCGCTAAGCTTTATTGATTACACCGAGAGTATTGAGTCCGTAAGCACAATAACTGATGCCGAGCAGGCCGGTTTTGCGCTGGGGCATTTTCATCGTTTAATCAGCGACCTTGATCCTTTACTGTTGCATGACACTCTGCCCAGTTTTCATATCGCGCCGGGCTATTTAAAACATTATCATCAAATTTTAGTGCTTTCGACTCAGGTTAAAAGCGCTTATTGCGCCGAATTTATCGCCCGCAATGACCACATCACCGATGATTTGGAAGCCGCAAAAAATCAGGGCCTACTGTCATTGCGGGTAATTCACGGCGACCCTAAATTAAATAATTTCCTGTTTGATATACACAGCCATAAAATCATCAGCATTATCGATCTGGATACCGTCAAGCCGGGACTGGTACATTACGACATTGGCGATTGTCTGCGCTCTTGCTGTCACCGTAGCGATCCGGTCAGATTTGATCTGGAGATTTGTGCCGCGCTACTGAAAAGTTATCTGGCCGAGGCCGGAGCATTTTTTACCGAACAGGATTATCACTATCTGTTCCCCGCTATTCGGCTTATCCCCTTTGAATTAGGCCTGCGCTTTTATACCGATTACCTGGAAGGCAACCGGTATTTTAAGGTCACAGCGCCCGAGCAGAACTTACAGCGTGCAATTGAACAATTCCAGTTATGTGCAAGCATCATTGAGCAGGAATCGGCGATTAGGAGCCTGATCATAAATTTTAACCGGCAGGTAAACACGTAAAAGCAAGGTAATTTATATCACCGCTCTAAAAATCGCACGTTAACCCAGCTTGATTAAATTCCCCCAGTCACTGCAGATTCGACCTAACCCTCACTGCTCTAACCAAAGCATTTTAAAATTTGATAAAATGACTGTTAGCGCCAACACGGCTATTCTAACAAAACTAATTGATAATTTTGCTGCCGCGCTTTCCAGGACAGATAGATTTTATCTCCATCGCTGACCAGAAAAGGCTGATCGCCAGACTGAGCGGTCTGTGCAATCACCTCGGGTTGCGACCAACTTTTGCCATCGTCTTCAGATTTAATCAACTTAATCATATTGTTACTTCCATCAAACTCCAGCCAAACCACATGGACCCGTGAACCCAAGGCCAGCACATGCGGATGGCTTGCACCTGTCTTGCCAAAGTTAAGCGGCGTGGAAAAATGTCGCCCGGAATCGGTCGAATAGGCATAAAACAGACCCTGATGACTAGGTGAATTGCTAAACCAGACCTCATGATAAATACCAGTAGCTGAAATGGACAAGCCGGGGCCGTGATGCGGACAGGCATCAATTTTCCAGTTATCCTGACCTACACGGTGCGTATCTCCTGGGGTATTCCAGTCGGCAAATTTAACCAACGCATGATCGCGTATGCCGCCGTCAAAAATATGCCGCCAGGTGATGACCGGTGTGTTGTCAGGCGCTATTGCGGTAGCCAGTCGGCAACACTCGCAGGTATGAGTCGCGATTCTTTGATTAGGATAAAAATGAGCTCCGCCATCTTTAGACCAGGCGTAATACAAAGATAAACCCTTGAAATCTTGACCTGCTTTTTTTGCCGCTTCAATGTCTCGGGCATCCAGCCAGGCAATAAATAGCTCGCCGTTTTTGCCAATCGCCAGGCTGTCAAACCGGTGCCTGATGATTTCCACATTATCGTTAACGGTGACCGGCGCAGAAAAGTGTTTGCCCCCGTCATTTGAGCGACTAAAGCGCACATAGGTACTGCGCTTTTTATCCAGCGTAAGCACCCAGGTTAAGTAAATATTGCCTTGTGCGTCCAGCTTGATTTTGGGGCGGCTTTCACCCTCCGCCGCTATCGCCTCAGGTTTTGAATTCACCAATACCGGCCTAGTAAAACTGCTGCCTTTATCGAGAGAGGACTGCACATAAAGGCGCTCATTATTGACCCAGGCAATCCATAGCACACCCTTGCCGTCAAAAGCGGCGCTGATCGTTTCGGCGCACAGATTCGAAGGCAGCGCATTGGGATCGGCGCAAGCGCCGGTTTTTTCTCCCGGGTGATGCTGTGCATGCTGCTGTACATCGATTGCAGGTTTTACCGTCGCATCAGGCGCACAGCCGGAGACTATTAGCGTTGTTAGTAATATAAAGGGACTGAGAAATTTCATGGATTACACCAAATTAAAAATCGAGCTGGGTTATAAAGGCCGTGTTAGCGCTGAATAACCCGACAAACTTACCGAGCTTTACCCTTAAAACTTATAGCCGACTTGCATGAAGAACGTACGTTGCGGCAAGGGGTGATTGAAAAATGCCTGATAATCATTGATGTTGTCTATCCCGGCTGATACATGACCTTTTTTGTCATTGAAATGATAGGTGGTTTTTAAATCCACATAGACCGATTCGGTAAAGGCTGCGTAGTATGGCAGCTGTAGGTCTTTGTTATCCAACTGCGAATACATTTTGCTCTGATAGCGTGTGCCTACTGAAAAGTCCCAATCCCTGCCATAGTGATAAGTCGTCAACAGGTTGGCCCGGTAATTAGGCAGCAACGGAAAGTCTTTACCCACATAATTGCGGTTATTGTCATTTTTCAGGATTTTTGAATCCAGAATTGTAGTATCCAGTTTCACATCAAAATTAGAGTCAAAAACCTGGTTTTGATTAATCGTAAAATCAATACCATTGATCTCCACTTCCCCAATATTTGAGAGAGCACTGGTATAGTTCCCTGCGGGTGTTTTGCCAAGCGCTGAGTTTGATATAGACGAACTGTAAATTGCGTTACGTACATTCTCATGGAACAGATTCAATCGAATATAGCCGTTATCAAAATCATATTCGCCTAACAGATTGTGATGCGTACCATCTTCAGGTTTCAAAGTGGCATTCCCGATATTTGAGCTTCCAGTTAAGCTGTTCGAATTATCAAACAATTCGCCAACCATTGGAAATCGGTAAGCCTTAGCGACAGAGTATCGGAATTTCCAGCGTCCCGGCTCATATCCCATTGAAAATTTTGGTGAGAAGGCCTCTGCTTGCCGGTCTGCCGGAGCAGCGTTTACTGTTTTGGTTATGGCGTTGCTGCCATTAAGCGTGTTGCTCGTGTATACGCCATCGGACGAATTCCAGCGTTCGAGACGAGTACCAAAAGTTGCATCCGCGTCCTTCAGGAAGCGCCAGGATAATTGGCCGAATAGCCCATGAGTGTCGGTTGCGCCGCCGCTTTTCAGAGAGACATTGGTTTGCTGGGCGGCAAGATAATTGTTTGACCCATATTGCGTGGTAAACATTTTTGAATGCTGGTATTCATATCCGGTAGCGAACGATAAATCCTTGCGCCCCAGGAATTCCTGGTTGTCGAATTTAGTCGAGACATTAACCCAGCCCATGCTGTCAACATCGGTAATCTGACCCATATTGGTATTTAATGGATCGTTAGGATTCAAGGTTGACGAGATGGATCGGTCATTGAGTACATCGAAATAACTGATATTGGTATTGGTATTCCAGTTGCCGAACAGATTGCCTTTTAACCCGCCTCCTAGAGTCAGCGTCTGCCTATTTTGCTGGCTGACTCCAAAGCTGTTGTTAGCAGGGATTACTTTCAATCCGTTCAAGTTATAAGCTGCAACCCCATTACCGTATATCGGTGCGCCGGTTGCGGCATTTTTCAGATAGGTTTGCCCCTGGCTGGTTACATCAAGATTTTCAAAAGCTGTGGTAAACAGGGCGTCGAGTTTTGAATTGATCGCATAAGCGCCTTTCCATTTAAATAAATCGTCCACGGATTTGCTAACACCGGAATCGCCGTATGAAATACGCGGCTGCCCTGCGATACCGCCCTGATTCGCTTGAGTGCCGATGGCTTTGGGATTTCGCTCCAAAAAAGCACCTGTTACTGCGGTCCCCGAACCTGCGGTTAAAGGCCCGCCATTTGCGCCTGCTGTATTTGAATAACCATAGGTAGTCATCGGCTGCCCCTCATTCTCCAGATGGTTATAGGAGAAGTAGGAGCTGAGGTCGCCGAATTTGTCACCATAAGAACCGAAGGTTTTAAAGCCTTGCAGATTTTTGCTGGTGCCTTGGTAGGAATACGGTTGCAGCATATAGGTCGCTTCAGTGTAAACCTCTCGCTTTTGCGGCATCAAGGTATTGAAATTAATCACACCGCCCATCGCATTCCCGCTGTATTCAGCTGAAAATGGCCCGCCCAGCACATCCACCGATTTTATTTCGCCCGGACCGATTAAACCCCAGCGCGGCGAACCGTTAAAAGAATACTGCAATGAGTTCCAGATCGGCATACCGTCCATCATCACCATGACCCGGCCGCCCTGATAAGGATTGGAGGCGCGCATGCCTATGGGTGCGTTAGGGTCACCGATATAGCGTTGGCGGACAAAAACGCCCGATTCATATTTCACAGAATCAGAAGTCGTAACGGCATTGGTTTTCTCAATGTCTTTTTTGGTAACCTTGGCTTTAGGTGTAGAAAAATCGGTTTTTGATGGTTTTTCAGGCCTGCCATCTTC
>CANNNN010000077.1 GCA_947506075.1 Methylococcaceae bacterium | reverse complement strand
GCTGATTGCAGCGTGCCATTGATCGCCAGGATAATCAGGATTTAAACCGCCGATATTGGTGGTTCTGGCACGGTTGCTTGCGGCATAATCGGCCACCCCAAAATGCAGGGCTTCAAGACGCCCCGTTGCGCCATTGCGGGCAATGTCTTCCACATTAGCCATGCCCAGAGCCGTTTCAATCAAGGCTTCGATGCCGATTTTATTCTTCAGTCCCTGCTGCATTTCCAACTGGTTAAGCATCGCTTCAACCATATAAACATCCGAGTAAACGCCTACTTTAGGAATCAATACCGTGTCCAGCTTAGCGCCGCACTGCTCGACCAGATCCACGACGTCACGCACCATGTACTGAGTATCCAGACCATTGATGCGTACCGAAATGGTTACGCCGTATCCTTTCCAGTCCAGGTCATTAATCGCTTCAATAATATTCTTTCTCGCTTGCAACTTGTCATCAGGCGCTACCGCATCTTCAAGGTCCAGAAATATAAAATCAGCGCCACTACGCATCGCTTTTTCAAACATTTCAGGGCTAGACCCCGGAACGGCTAATTCACAGCGTTGAACTCGTTGAACTGACGCTGCATATAAAGTGTGGCTCATTGATACTTTCCTAATGTCATAGTTGTAAATCAGGCCAGGGCAAACCCGACCTACAAGGCTTAAGCCGAGCATAAATTAACCGCACATTTTACTTTCAGGGGTCCCAAAGTCAATTTTTAACGCTTTTTACTCTAGCTCAAGCCTGCTATCTATCTCCAGATAAGCAATGCATCGACCCTACTCAAGCGATAACATGGCCTTGCCGATTGTTAGCGGCTATGTCATTATTGTCGGCATTTTGGACTTTGTTACTAAGATCCAAACTACGTTAATCACTCAACTACTAAAAAGAGGCAATGCAATGGCTGGTCGTAACCACCTATATATTCCTGGCCCTACCAATGTGCCAAATGAAATTCTAAATGCTATGCATATCAACATGGAAGACCATCGCTCTCCTGTGTTTCCCAAGTTGCTGACACCTCTATTGCAAGATCTGAAAAAAATCTTTAAAACAGAAACCGGACAGGCTTTTATTTTTCCTGCAACTGGCACTGCGGGCTGGGAAGTTGCGCTGACCAACACCTTAAATCCGGGTGACAAGGTTTTAATCTATCGCTTCGGTCAATTTAGCCATTTATGGGCTGAAATGGCCAAGCGCTTAGGGTTTGAGGTTGAAATCCACCAAGAAGTCTGGGGCAAGGGCATTCCTCTGGACAGAATCGAAGCTCGTTTAAAAGAAGACACCAAGCACGAAATCAAGGCTGTGTTGGCGACGCATAATGAAACCGCGACCGGCGTCACCAGCGATATTGGTGGCGTTCGTAAAGCCATGAACGCGGCAAATCATCCTGCGTTGTTGTTTGTAGACGGCGTCAGCTCAATTGCCAGTCTCGATTTTCGGATGGACGAATGGGGCGTTGATGGCGCCATCAGCGGCTCACAAAAAGGTTTTATGATGCCTGCCGGCGGCGCGTTTCTGGCTTTCAGCCAAAAAGCCTTAGCGGCCACAGAAACATCGACCTATCCGCGCTGTTTCCTGGACTTAAAAGACCAGATGAACACCAATAAAGACGGCTACACGCCTTACACGCCGGCACTGCCTATTCTATACGGCTTACGCAAATCCCTGGACATGCTGCTTGAGGAAGGCCTGGAAAATGTTTACGCACGTCATCACCGTTTGGCCGAAGGCGTTCGTAAAGCCGTTGCCGCCTGGGGCTTAACAATTTGCGCACAACCCGGTTTCGAGTCGGACACGGTGACTGCGATTATGGTTCCCGCAGACAAAGATGCCAAAGATGTGATCAGCACAGCTTTTAGTCGCTACGACATTTCTTTGGGCGCAGGTTTATCTGAACTTGCCGGCAAAGCTTTCCGTATCGGCCATGTCGGCGATATGAATGACGTTTCGATGCTGGGCGCTATCGCAGGCGTTGAAATGGCAATGCTGGACAACGGCTTCGATTTTAAACCGGGTGCAGGCGTTGCAGCGGCGATTGAATACTATCGTTCAACTGCTGGTTAAAAATATAGGACACGGATGACGCGGATATAGACGGATTTTCTTTATAAAAGAACTTATCCGCGCTTATCCGTCAAAATCCGTGTCGCCTAGAGGCACCTCGGTAGTTATTCCTGTATTACCCTACGACACGCCATCCATGGCGTTATACTTTTTTGGCATCCGTATTCCATTATCACAAATAACAAATGCTGAGTCCTTAGCCTAACGGCATTGCCCTTATGAGGATACCCCATGAACAAACCCAAAGTCTTTATTACCCGTCGTTGGCCAGCCTCGGTCGAGGCAAAACTTAAAGCCCTCTACGATGTCACGTTAAATACCGATGACCGGCCTTTATCGGCGGACGAATTTAAATCAGCTCTGCAAAATTACGATGCCGTTTGCCCCACGGTTTGTGATTCTTTTCCTGCCGAAGTTATCAATGTCGGCAACCAACGCTGCAAAATTCTCGGTAACTTTGGCGTAGGCTACAACCATATCGACATTGAAGCGGCAAAAACGCAAGGCCTGGTGGTGACCAACACCCCCGGCGTGTTGACGCACAGCACCGCCGATATTGCGATGACCTTGTTGTTAATGTCAGCAAGGCGCGGTGCAGAAGGCGACCGCCTGGTTCGCGCCAAGCAATGGCAGGGCTGGTGCCCGACGCACATGCTGAGCAGCGACGTTACTGGTGCAACCTTGGGTTTGATCGGCTTCGGTCGTATCGCGCAGGCCATGGCAAAAAAAGCCCATCACGGCTTCGGCATGAAAATCGTCTATTTCAAACCCAGTCCTGCCGATGAATATGTGACCGACGACCTTAACGCGACCCGTTGCAATTCAATTGAAGAGCTACTGCAGGTCGCCGATTTTGTGTCGTTGCACTGCCCCGGTGGCGAGGCCACTAGGCATTTAATCAATGCCGACAGGCTTAGACTAATGAAGCCATCGGCGCATTTAATCAACACTGCCCGTGGCGATGTCGTTGACAGCATCGCGCTGATAGCCGCACTTAAAAGCAAGCAAATTGCAGGCGCCGGCCTTGATGTTTATGAAGGAGAACCTAAGGTGCCCGAAGGCTTCCTGACCTTGGATAATGTATCGCTGTTGCCGCATTTGGGCAGCGCCACCTTAGGGACGCGCACGGCCATGGGCGAAAAAGTATTAGCCAACCTAGCCGCATTTTTTGCCGGGGAGCATCTGCCTGATCGGGTTGTATAGAACGCCAGCTATCATGCAGTTTTTTACCTTGTAAATTAAAAAACTCATTACATATGGACAAAAATTAACCATTTGATAAGATATTTCGCTATTGATATTGGCGAAAACTCGTTTAGCCTTTATTAATAAAAAACTGGCATTGCTTATGGACGTTAGCGATAAAGAGGGGGGTGGACTTTCCTTATGCTGGAGATAATACCTAGAAAATGCGCAAGACCACGCTTAGTGGTTCGCAGATAACTTAAACTTAACTTCATGCTATAGAGAAATTACAAATGAAAAAAACACTTGTTAACTTGGCGATTATCGGCGCTTTAGCAGCCGCTTCAAACATCGCTTTAGCCGATTCTGATAATTTAAAATCAGCCAATTCAAATTGTAAAGGCTTGCCCAGTCAGGCGAAACTAAAAGAAGCCTTAACTTCCGCAACAACCAACAATGCTCCACTTGTTCCTAGCTATAACGGTGGCTTCGGCTTACATATGTGGGGCACTGTTGTCGATAGAGACGGCATCGTTTGCGCCGTTGCATTCACTGGATCTGATCGTGGAGCTCAATGGCCAGGAAGTCGCGTAATATCGGCCCAAAAAGCCAATACCGCCAACGCCTTCGGCCTAGATGGCCTAGCCTTGTCCACAGCCAATCTTTACACCGCCGTTCAGCCCGGCGGCAGCCTGTTTGGCCTTCAAGAGAGCAACCCGGTTGATACTGCTGCTGCTTACAAGGGTCCCTCAAAAAACTATGGCCAAGCTAATGACCCTTTAGTAGGCAATAAGATTGGTGGTGTTAATGTGTTCGGCGGTGGTTTAGCGCTCTATGACGTCAATAAAAAACTAATTGGCGCAATCGGCGTCAGTGGTGATTCATCATGCGCGGATCACAATATTGCCTGGCGTACCAGAGAAGGTCTATCCCTTGACAATATTCCTGGCGGTGTAGGCTTCAATGGCACTGACGGAATTGAATATGCCACTGACAATGCTTGGGCGCATCCTGACTGTGGCCATGGAGAAAAAGCTGTAGCCGCAGACATTGGAGCAGGCGGACTGACCGTCACCCCCTAGTTTTTCTATAGACCCCCTGCTAACTCTTAGGTTGTAGCTGAGCAGCCAACGAAGGGTAATCTTAAGCCGCTTAAGGACAAATCCTTAGCGGCTTTTTTATTGCTCTAAAATCAACATTTTCCACAGAGATATATCTACATTAAGCACTTTAATATTATGAAATTAGTTCTACAAATCGCGCTGGGCGTATTTTTTGGCACCTTAACATCTCAACTTACTGTTGATAGCTGGCATACGCATCAGCAAACCCTGGCCAAAACAGCCGCAGATAAACTTCGTAGCGACCAAGAAAGAATCCGTATTGAGCAAGGCGAGCGTATCCGTTCTTTGTTGCTGCAAGGCCGTAAAGGCAATACTCCGTCTGCCGGTTTTGTGCCTGATGATGCTCAAGGTGAGATACCTAAAGAAAAGCGGTAAACAGGTTTTGCCGCAAAGCGCTTTACAAAAAATTTTTTAACAGATACGCGGCAAGGGATCGTCTTCCAACTCCGCCAAAATACGCTCCCCGCCCAACTCCGTTTCAAGAACCACTTGGGAGCGACCGCTTTTTATGGTGCCAATGATTGCCGCATCGGCATAACCCAAGCCGTGTAGCCGATCCAATGCAAGCTCTGCGCCGGCCGGATCCAAAACTGCAACGACGCGCCCCTCAGACGCAAGATACAACGGATCGTAACCCAACATGTCGCAGACCGCCCGCACCGGATCAAGTATCGGAATACTGGTTTCCTTTAAATGTACCGTTGTGCCCGTCGCATCGGCGATTTCGTGCGCAACAGTGGCAAGGCCTCCACGAGTTGGATCACGCATAAAGCGTAAGCCTGGTATTTCGATTAGCGCCTGAGTGATCGGCAGAACACTGGCTGAATCAGATTTAAGCTCACCAGACAAGCCAAATTGTTCCCGCGCAAGCAATACGGCTGTACCATGATCCCCTGCCGAGCCACTGAGCAAAATCATGTCACCCGGACGAATCTGATCAATACCTATCCGTAAAGTTGATGAGCGCATACCTATCCCTGTCATCGCGAAATAAATGCCGCCTCCCTGACCACGACGCAAAACCTTGGTGTCGCCAGCCACCACCCGAACATGACTATCCCGGCAGGCCTCCGCCATACTTTCCAGAACCCGATCGAGCAGCGCCACCTCCAACCCTTCTTCGATGAAGGCGCTGAGCGTCAGATACAGCGGTGTGGCGCCGGAAACCGCCAAATCGTTTACTGTTCCATGCACGGCGAGACTACCGATATTGCCGCCGGGAAACTCCAGAGGATCCACCGTAAAACCATCGGTAGTTACCATCATTTCCCCCAAGCCCATATCAAGTGGCAATCGCGCGGCATCTACACGAGTGTCCAGCAACTCATTTTTAAGATGGTGCGCGAATAATGATTCGATAAGTTCGCGCATTAAACGACCGCCATTGCCATGGGCCAAGGCTATATGAGAGTCAGTAAAGTGACGAGGTATATTCATGATTTTTTTAAAATTAATTAGTTAGAATATCAGCACTACCGAATTAGCAGAGCAGCATACAAAAGGTTCTCGGTAAATCCAGACATTTAAACTAACTTATCTTTCATACTGTTTATAGGCAATGATAGCAATAAATAACAAATGATCCAGCCCATTAACTGCGCTGCATGCGATAAATGATTAAGCCTATATTCGCCTGTTGAGCAAAATAATTAAAGGCACTAAAATCTTCTTCGGTTAATGCTTGCTTATTAAGCCCTCGGTCAGCATAAATCAAACCAATCGGAGCTTTATTGGAAAAAATTGGCATCATAAAACATTCGTTTTTCCCAACCACATTAATATCCCGTAGCGTGTACAACTTGGCATTTTCTGAGGGCTTAGCCCAGAAAGCCTGAGCACCGTTAAGGGCATGAAAAAAAAGATTGGTGGGTGTTTCCAGGACATTGAAAATGACTTTGTGCTCATAGATTTCTTTACGCCAACCCAAGGACAGTTTTTCTTTAAGCGACTGCTTATCAGCGGCTAACAGGGAAAAAACCGTTCTATCCATACCGATACCACGATGTATCCCTTCAAGCACAGTTTCCAGCAATAGGTTAAGATCAATTTTGTCGCTTATTATTGTTGTTATATCCTGTGATATCTGAAATTGCAGTTGCTTTTTATCGATAACTGGCAAAAAATCATCCAAGTCACCCGATTCATTCTGATGACCTTGAATAAGCTGGGCGGCATCCATGGCTCCAAACTGGCGAGCAATATCAGACGCGCTATCGGTATTATGTTTAATATTTTCAACAATAACCTGTTTCGGTTGCTGCGTAAGTCTCTCAATTTTCTTGATGCAGTCCTGATATTTCGTCGACCTCACCCCCTCTTTTATCGCCTCGGTAACTTCATAACCCAAGTGAACCAGGTCTGCTCTGGGATCTTTAGACAACACAACAGGTTTGAGCGCCTCTTCAATCAAGCCGCCTAATTTCCAGGCCTTGCTTAATGACACACCCAGATCTGCCAATTTAAAACCTAGTACCTGTCGCTCCGCTGCTTCGTGACTGCACCCCATATTGATCAGTTCTTGAATGCGCCCCCCCTGTTCCCCGCAAAAGCACCAAAAAGATATACTACCAATATGATTGAGTAATGTTGCAATAAATACTTCTTCGGGTGAGGCATCGTTCGCCGCAACCGCTATGGATTTTGCCTGCACCGCCGCATGAATGGCCTGTGCGATTTCTTCATTGGCCTGATTTTTATTAATCGAGGAGAGTATAGCGTCAAGAAAGGAGCAAACCAGCGTTAATTCACGAATAACCTCGGAACCGATCATGATAATCGCCCGTGAAACGGTAACCATTTTCAGCCGAGAGGGATTGTAATGGGGCGTGTTGCTTATTTTTAATAATTTAACCGTCAGATTCGGATCCTGCAAAATAACCGAGGCCAACTCCATCGCACCTTTTCTGTCATCATTTAATACATTATGAATACTGAGTGCGGTATTGGAAAATATCGGCATTTCTTCATTGCACAACACATGCGTCCATTCATTAAGTGTATGGGGATCCTCTGCATGACTGACCCCGGTCATTACGCTATTCAAATTTCTTAACCCAGTGTTTGTTGCTTTAGATAAAATTTTAAAAAATCTTTCCAGGTAACGATGCCGAGAATAACTCGCTTCTCATCGACAACGGGCAGACAGGATACATCGGCATCAAGCATTTTTTGTACAGCAATTTTGCAGTCTGTTGTGGGCAGCACGGCATCAATCTGACGCGACATGATCTGATGAGCGCGCTTTTTTAAGGTTTCTTTGTCACGAAAAGTTTCCGCAGCCGTTTGAACATATGGACTTAACGCACTCAATAAATCACGATCCGAAATTACGCCAACTAGCGTTTTGTCCACATCATCCTCAACCAGCAGATGATGGAAATAGACATGATCAAAAATTTCCTTAATCGCCAATAGCTCAGTATCCATGCTAACCGTAACAGGATGGATGGTCATAATGTCTGCGACAAGCATAATCTGAAGTCCCTTAATAATTGGATATATTACAAAATAATTTGCTAAATATAGCTGTTTTTAGAACAGCCTGACAATAGTTAAGCTTAATTTTACTCGGTACGACTATAAACGATAGCGTTAAATGACAATTCCAACTTTACACTCAACTTCAATTTATTGAGTACATGATCTTCTGATCAGCCTTTTCTGGTCAACAATGCCAAAAAATCATTAAGGCTATTGCTGCAAATTATACCTAATGTACTTATCTCTCAAAAAATACAAGTATCAGTAATGACAAGGTTTCAGCCTTATCACCATGCACTTTGTTAATATCAAATGACAGGTTGAATTAGACCAATTCACGTTATTACGATATCACTCATGGCTTTTCTATGTTTTTACCAAGCTTTTAGGTTAAAATAGCCAGCTTTCGAAGCCGGACGAGTGAGTTGTTATGGTGACTCAAATAAATGCACCTTACTCGGCTTTGAGCTACCTGCCTGTATCCGACGTACATTCCAATGGCTAACTGCAGTCTTAGGTTTTGTGTCTGCGGTTATTCTATGTAGTCCACCGCCCCGGTACGAGTCCCTCTAAGCGCTCATTGTTTGCTTAGGGCGGAGTCACCAAACAAGTTTTTTATGCCCAACTTTTAGAGTAAAAACATGACAGATTTAGCGCATTACAGAAACATCGGCATCTTCGCTCACGTTGATGCCGGTAAAACAACGACTACCGAGCGGATTTTAAAGCTTACCGGTAAAATCCACAAAATCGGTGAAGTCCATGATGGCGAAACTACAACCGATTTCATGGATCAGGAGCGTGAGCGCGGAATTACTATCCAGTCTGCGGCGACGACTTGTTTCTGGAAAGATTACCGTTTCAATATTATCGACACCCCGGGACACGTTGACTTTACTATCGAAGTTTACCGTTCACTGAAGGTACTTGACGGCGGTATCGGTGTATTCTGCGGCTCAGGCGGTGTAGAACCTCAATCAGAAACCAACTGGCGTTATGCCAACGATTCTGAAGTAGCCCGTGTTATCTATATCAACAAGCTGGATCGTATCGGCGCCGACTTCTACCGCGTAACCAAGCAGGTTGAGGAAGTATTGGGTGCTGTACCTGTGGTTATGACCTTGCCGATTGGTACAGAAGATGAGTTCGTAGGCGTAGTTGATTTATTAACCGAAAAAGCATGGATATGGGATAACTCAGGCGACCCAATGAACTACGTCATTGAAGACGTTCCGGCTGACATGCTTGAGCTGACAAAAGAATGGCGTGAAAAACTGATTGACCAAGTTGCCGATCAGTTTGACGACGTAATGGAAGCCTATCTTGAAGGCGAAACACCCGACATTGACACCATCAAGCGTTGCATACGTAAAGGTACTATCAATCTGGACTTCTTCCCGACTTTTTGCGGTTCATCGTTCAAAAACAAAGGCGTACAGTTGGTACTGGACGGCGTTGTTGATTATCTGCCTTGCCCGACCGAAGTTAAGCCACAACCGGAAGTCGACCTGGAAGGTAACCCGACCGGTACTTTTGCTATCGTTGATGCAGACAAGCCGCTACGCGCCCTGGCATTCAAAATCATGGATGACCGTTTTGGCGCCTTGACCTTCCTGCGTATTTATTCCGGAAAACTGGAAAAAGGTACCTCGGTACTAAATACTTTCACCGGTAAAACCGAGCGTATCGGTCGTATCGTAGAAATGCACGCCGATGTTCGCGCCGAGCTTGATTCTGCTCAAGCGGGTGATATTGTTGCGGTACTGGGCATGAAGAACGTACAAACAGGACATACCCTGTGTGATCCGAAATTCCCTGCTACCCTGGAGCCCATGGTCTTCCCTGATCCCGTTATCTCACTCGCAATTTCACCGAAAGACAAAGCGGCTTCCGAAAAAATGGGTATCGCGCTG
>CANNNN010000076.1 GCA_947506075.1 Methylococcaceae bacterium | reverse complement strand
GATCAAAGTCAATCGCAGTGGTGTTGAGCTACAGCGGGTGGATTTGGTCAGCCAGCTGGTCAACAGCAACACCATTAGCGGCCTGGCCTTTAATCCGGATGGCTCGTTGATGGTGTCCACCACTCAAGGGGCTGTGGTCAAGGTGGTAGTTTGAATTCGGGAACCCAGCATTGTTGGTTTTGTTTTTCGCCGATAAGTAGCTTGTATGAGTTGAGCGAGTGAAACTTCCGTTGTTATTATGTTCTGGCTGTTATTTGTATGGAGCTTTAACGTAAGATCAGCAGAAAAAAGCGACCTTACTCAGCCTAGCGAGGTAGTTGCTTGGCCGAGTAAGGGGCTCTTGTTATATGTAGTGGCGCATCTTGATGTAACGACTTTTCGAAACTCGATTGGACCTAGGCGAGAACCCGGGAAATCATCGCTTCATGAATATGGTTTTAACGTGATTCATGCCAATGAATTAAATGCGGATCTGATTAACACCTCTATTAATTGGAGGATGCATTTTGAAATGATTAAAACTACAGACTCTTATTTGTTGATCTGTTTTGATGATCAGGCAATAAACGGCGGGACTTACCATACGCGGAACCTCATAAAGGTAACGCCTTCCGGACATGCTAATTTATTGCTGGGAATTATTGATAAACAACTGAACATAGAGTGTCCTTATCTTGGTGAATGATTGAGGTAACACGAAGCCGGTTGGGGGAGACAAATCCCGTTATGTCTCATTTCAAGAGGGTTCATTTCTTAATATGTATGCATGTTTTTAAGCTTGTTTTGTTGTGGTGGTGGCAACTTCGCTATAGTTGCAAACCAACGCTACCCTTTGAAGCTACCGGATTATGTTATATTGACCCAAACCTCTAACGATCTTTCAAGATCAAATAATATTAATTCACGGAAATGGTGTGACTGATTTATCCCAAAGTTTTGTAGACATTCCTGTGCAAACTGAAACAGTCCATGATAACTCGACCGACTGGGATGTTTTTGCCAATGTTGTAAATGCTCAACAACTTAGCCAATCATGGTTAGAGCTGTTGGTTCAGCAGAACGACTCGATCAAGTTAGGCATGGTGCTGCTAAAGTCTTCTACCGATAATGCCTATGTCCCCGCTGCAATTTGGCCGGATTGGTTTTTTGATTTAAGTCTTTTAAAAGAAGCAGCAGAAAAGGCTTTAGTCGATCGCCGTGGTGTCGAAATAAAATCTACCGAACCAGTATTTATTTCGGATGCGGAATCGGTCTATACGCAAATCGCTCTGCCTATCGAAACCGCATCGGACTTATACGGCGCGGTTGTTATCGCGGTTTCTTGCAAACTTGATTCTGAAGCGCTGCAACATATCAGACGCCAGCTTTATTGGGGTAGCGCATGGCTGGTGCAGTATTTTCTGCAACAGGAGGTGCAGGTAAAACAACATCACGCTGAACGCAGTGCTGTGACGTTGGATCTTGCTCTGCTGATGCAGGAACAACCCGATTTTCAAAAAGCCCTGTTTATGTTTGTGAACTCCCTGGCGGTCAAATTAGCGTTGAAACGGGTCAGTTTGGGCCTGGTGAGTAAAGGCAATATCAAGGTTCGGGCGATTTCCAACACCGCGCATTTCAAGCTGCAAACAGAATTAAGCCAACGGCTTAGCAATGTCATGGAAGAGGCTTACGACCAGCGACGAAATTTAAGCTTCCCCTACGGTTTTTCCGATGCCACTTCCAGTCGGTTAACGATCACCCTTGAGCATCAGCAACTGGCAAAATCCGGTGACGTAGGTGTCGCCTCTTTTTTATTAAAGGATAAAGGCTTGCCCTTCGGTATTTTGGTATTTGAATATCCGTTTAACGACGCGGTGGCTAAAGACCTGCAAGCTTACGGGGCGGCTATTGCCGGTGGCTTAGCGCCTACGATAAGACAATTGCAAGAGCTGGATAGCTGGTTTTCCGGAAAATGGGAGCGACAACTGAAGCTAGGTTTATCGGCGGTTTTTGGGCCTTATCATACCGTTTACAAGACTTTTGCAACGCTGGCACTGCTGGTTTTGGCTTTTGTGCTGTTTGCAGAAGGCGAGTTCCGTATTACCGCAAAAACAACGCTGGAAGGTTTGGTGCAACGCGCTGCCGTAGTCCCTTTCGAAGGCTACATCGATCAGGCGCCGGTAAGGGCAGGGGATACGGTTGCCGCAGGACAAATCATCGCGACCTTGGAAGACAAGGATTTAAAACTGGAAAAGAATCGACTCGACAGTGAAAGAGAACAAACCCTGCGCAAATATCGTGATGCGCTGGCCAAGCATGAGCGATCTTCGACCAGTGTGTTGGCTGCACAATTGAATCAAACCGAAGCCGAGTTGAGTCTGGTCAGAGAAAAACTGGATAGGTCCAAAATCCGCGCGCCATACGACGGCATTGTGGTCTCCGGCGATTTAAGTCAAATGCTGGGGGCGCCGGTCGAGCAAGGCAAAGTATTGTTTGAAATTGCACCTCTGGATACTTACCGGGTCATTTTAAAGGTGGACGAACGCGATATCAGCTATGTTGCGGTCGATCAGGTCGGGCAGTTGGCTCTATCGGGAATCACCGACGATACGATACCCTTTGTTGTTAAAAAAGTGACGCCGGTCGCGACTTCCGAGGAAGGACTGACTTATTTTCGCGTAGAAGCCGAACTTGAGCGTGCGATGCCTTTTTTGAGGCCCGGCATGGAAGGCATAGGCAAGGTTAAGGTCGGGGACGATAAGCTGCTTTGGATATGGACAAGGCGCCTGGTTGGGTGGATTAAGATTTCGCTGTGGACCTGGATGCCCTGATGGCCTCACGTTACTACAGTCCTTCATGGCATAGGGTCGCGCAACTCAAGCCTAGCTTGTCGCAACATGTCAACATACATCGTCACCGTTATCGCGGCAAAATCTGGTATATCATTGATGATCGATCTGCGGTCAGGGTTCATCGCTTCACCCCGATAGCTTATCAGTTCATCAGTCGGCTTGACGGTGACATCTGTATTGACGATATTTGGCAGGAATTATTGGGTTCTTTGGGCGACAATGCGCCTGGCCAGGAAGACGTCATTCAATTGCTGGGCCAATTACATGCCAATGATTTGTTGACTAACGATGTGGTGCCAGACACGGCCGAATTGTTTAGTCGATATGCTAAACAGAGCCAGAGCGTTTGGCTTAACAATATCAAAAATCCCCTATCTATCAGGATTCCACTGTGGAATCCTGACAGTTTTCTGAAAGATACCTTACCCTGGATCAAACCGCTTTTTTCCATCTCCGGCCTGTTTATTTGGCTAGTCGTGGTCGTTTCGGGGCTGGTGGTGGCTGGAGAGCATTGGGATCAATTAACTGAAAATATCTCTGATCGCTTGTTGGCTACGTCAAATCTGTTGATTATCGGCTTGGTGTTTCCTCTGGTTAAAGCCATTCATGAGTTGGGGCATGGTTATGCGACCAGGAACTATGGCGGGCAGGTGCATGAAATGGGCGTGATGTTACTAGCCTTGATGCCGGTTCCCTATGTCGACGCCAGTGCCTCGGCGGGCTTTCCAAATAAATGGCATAGACTGCTGGTCGGCGGCGCCGGCATGATGGCGGAATTGTTTATTGCCGGACTGGCGCTGATCGTCTGGGCTATGCTAGAGCCGGGAATGGCGCGATCATGGCTGTACAATGTCATTGTTATTGCCGGGGTTTCGACGGTGGTGTTCAATGGCAATCCCTTATTACGCTATGACGGCTATTACATGCTGTCGGATTTTCTGGAGATTCCCAATCTTGGCATGCGTGCCAATCGCTATTGGGCATTTCTGGCGAATCGATATTTGTTAGGCACGCAAGAGTCAACCCCACCCGATGCCACGCCTGCGGAACGCTCCTGGTTTATATTTTATGGCCCGGCTTCGTTGGTCTATCGCTTTATAGTGATGATGGGAATTGCGCTGTTTTTAGCTAGTGAATTTTTTGTGATTGGCGTGTTGATGGCGCTCTGGTCGTGCTTTTCGATGCTGATCCTTCCTTTGGTCAAGCAGCTATCCTATTTGTTATTTAGTCCCAGCTTGAATAACAATCGCATGCGGGCAAGCTTAGTCAGCGCCGGTTTGGTCTGTTTTCTGGGCTTATTGTTTTTGGCGGTGCCGATGCCCTTACGTACCCAGACCGAAGGGGTACTTTGGTTGCCTGAGCAAGCCGAAGTTCGGGCGACGAGTTCCGGTTTTGTGGAGCGGGTTCTGGCACCCGTTGGCACTAATGTGGCACAGGACGAGCTGTTAATAGTGACTCATGATCCGGTGTTAAACTCGGAAATTGCGGTTTATCGCGCCCGCATCGAAGAAATCAGCGCAAGAAGAACGGCCGAGTGGCTAGAGGATAAAGTCAAAGCCGAGATTACCCGCGAAGAGTTATTACATGAGCAAGCCAATTTAGCCAGAGCGGAGGAACGGGCCGAGCGATTGTTGATTCGTAGCCATGCCCAGGGGCGATTTATACTGGTCAACGAAGCAGCGGATTTGCCGGGACGATTCATTAAACAAGGCGAGTTGGTCGGTTTTGTGGTCGATGGCAGCTCGCAATTGGTCAGAGTGGTCGTCACACAAGACGATGTCGATTTGGTGAGCCGCGAAGTCAAAGATGTTGCGATACGCTTTGCCAGCCGTATTGATGAAGTGGTCTCTGCGACTATCATTCGCGAGGTTCCAGCGGCTAAAACCGAGTTGCCCAGTTTGGCGTTGAGTACTGAGGGTGGCGGTTTACATCCGCTAGATCCGAGTGATGCCAATAAAGCTAAAACCCTGGCCAGTTTATTTCAATACGACTTGGCGCTATCAAAGCCTCTAGCGGAGGACTTGAGTTCAAATTTACAGGCGCCCTATGGGGCCCGGGTGCATGTGCGGTTTAACCATCAACCGGAGCCTTGGGCTTTTCAGATCGGCCGCAGAGTTAGGCAATTATTTTTGAGTCGTCTCAATGTTTAATACCATCAATCCTGGTTTGCACGGGAGTTTAAGTAATGGGCCTTATGCTGAAAAGCAGGATGTTGTTCAAAGCAGTTGGGATAGGCGCTTGGCGGCGCTGTATTCGCGCTTGTTAAAGCCGGTAGCGCATTGGAACTTAACTAACGAAGGTTTCCTCAGACGGATTGAAAGCTTCAGTAATGAGTTAGCAACAGCAAGCCAGGACAGTTTGCAACAACAAGTCAATCTGCTCGTTCAACAGTTGCGTAAACACGGTCTGCTGCTTCCTTTAGTCGCTGAAGGCTTTGCGCTTATCCAGGAAATGTCCTGGCGTACCCTGAAAAAAAGGCATTATCCTGTGCAGCTGTTAGGTGGACTGGTGCTGCTGAAAGGACAGATCGCCGAGATGCAGACCGGTGAGGGCAAATCATTAACGGCCACCCTGGCAGCCGGGGTGGCGGCGATGGCTGGCATACCGGTACACATTGTGCCCGTCAATGACTATTTGGCTGCGCGCGATGCGGAAGAGATGCAGCCTTTATACGAAGCCTTGGGTTTTAGCGTAGGCGTTGTCCAGAACGGCCAAGAAATAGAAGACAAGCGGCAGTCCTATCGCGCCGACATCACCTATTGCACGAATAAGGAATTGGGTTTTGATTATTTGCGGGATCGCTTGTTACTTAGTGATTGGCCTAGCGCTTCGCGCTTAGCGGTAGCCAGTGCCTTGGGTGGGGATAATAGGCATAAAAACTTGTTATTGCGCGGCCTCCATTTTGCGATCGTCGATGAAGCCGATAGCGTTATGATAGACGAAGCGCGTACGCCGTTGATTATTTCCAGTCAGGGCAAACCGGTGCTGTACCCGGAAATCTTGAACATCGCTTTGTCAGTTGCGGCGAATTTGCAAGAGGACAGGGATTATGATTTGTCAGAAAAGCGCCGTAGCGTGAAACTTAAAAATGCCGCGAAAGTGCAGCTAAAAGACTTGGCACTAAAATCGCCTGAGCTAAAAAAATTGGGGCCGTTATGGGTTGAACTGGTCAATCAGGCATTGACCGCGCTTCATCTTTACGAAAGGGACAAACATTATCTGGTCAAGGAGGATCAAATTCAGATTGTTGATGAATATACCGGACGCTTGATGCCCGATCGTTCCTGGGAGCAGGGCCTGCATCAACTGATCGAGGCTAAAGAAGAATGTACGATAACCAATCCCAGAGAGACGTTGGCACGCATCACCTACCAACGCTTGTTTCGGCGTTATTTGCATCTTTGCGGCATGACCGGCACAGCAAATGAGGTGGCCGATGAATTATGGGCGGTGTATAGGCTTAAAGTGTCGCCAATACCCACCAATAAGCCGTCACAAAAAAAAGCGAACAGAACTCTATTGGCGGATGACCAACAGCAGAAGTGGCACAATGTGGTCGACATGGTTAAACAACAGATTTTACAAGGACGGCCGGTGTTAGTGGGGACGCGTTCCGTAGAGGCTTCCGAGCAACTGGCGGTTTATTTAACGGAAGCGGCTATTGTTCATCAAGTATTAAATGCGCGACAGGATGCAGAAGAGGCGCAGCTGATTGAACAAGCCGGATGCGCTGGAGTGGTGACTGTGGCGACTAATATGGCGGGACGGGGGACGGATATTAAACTGGGTGCAGGCGTTGCCGATGCCGGGGGGCTACATGTTATCCTGACCGAATTTCATGATTCAGCTCGCGTGGATAGACAGTTATATGGGCGTTGCGGACGTCAGGGCGATCCGGGCAGTTTTCAGGCGATTGTTGCAATGGATGATGATCTATTCAGACACTATGCGCCCTATTGGCTACTTCAGTTCGCTAGTCACACAACGGTGCAGTCGGATCGGACTTATTTTTGGTTACGTCGTATCAGTCAGCAGCGCGCTGAAAAGCAGAATGCGATGATCCGCTATCAAACCATCGATCATGATCTCCAAATTGAACGCATGTTGGCCTTTTCAGGCCAACAGTTATGAAACAGCACGGGCAAGGAAATTAATGTGAATAGCCATTCAGGGATCAAACAAGTTTTTTTGATGATTACTCTTTTATATCCAGCAAGTCAGGCCGTCAACGCCAAGTCTTTTGAATGCCTGATCGAACCGAGTCGGGTTATCGAGCTTAGGGCACCCATCGAAGGTCTGATCGAGAAAATCACCGTTGATCGGGGTGACGTGGTTAAACAAGGTCAGGTGTTAATTACGCTTGATATGGGCGTTGATCGGGCGCGCTACAACCAAGCTAAATACAAGGCTGGAATGCATGGGGCGCAGTTGGCTGCAAAAAGCCGACTGGATTATTCCAGCAAGAAGTTTGAGCGCAATCAGGAGTTGTTTCGGGATAAATATGTTTCGGGCAACGATCGCGACGAATCAGAGAGCGGAAAGAATCTGGCATCGGCAGAATTGATGGATGCCAAGGACAATAGCCGCGTTGCCGAACTGCAAGTGAATGAATTGGACGAAGTCATGAAGCTCAAGACGCTTCGGAGTCCATTTGAGGGCGTGGTGATGGAACGATCCCATCATCCGGGTGAAGTGGCTCAAATCAGCGACCACCTGGCCATTTTGAAACTCGCGCAGACTAATCCGCTTTATGTCGAAGTGGTGATACCGGCGGCGGCATTGGGTAAGATTCATGTGGGTGATGACATTCATGTCAAACCCAATGGGGACGGGCTTAGTGAGTTTAAAGCTCGGATTAAAGTCATTGACCCTGTCGTTGATGCCTCAAGTGGCACCTTGGGTATTCGGCTGGAAGTGCCCAATCCTGATCATCGCCTGCCAGCCGGCATTAGTTGCCAAGCCGAACTCCCTGTTCTTCAATGAGTTTGTGAATAACTTAACCCCCCCATACCCTTGCCGAAAACAAACGAATGTTAAATTATTTACTAACTGTCTTGTTGCTATTTTCGTGGATGAGCCAGGTTCATGCTCAGGATTTGCTGGAAATCTACGACCTTGCCTGGCAGTTTGATCCGGCCATTCATGAAGTGGAAGAAAACCGAAACGCCATACTGGAAGCCAAACCCCAGAGTCTGGCGAGGCTGTTGCCATCCCTGTCTATCGTAGGCGCCTTAAACGCCAATCGTTTTGACACCACGAATACCTATACACAACTGCAAGTTGGTGCTCAGCATTTTTGGGATAGCAATGTATACCTTAAGCTCTCTCAGCCGATTTATCATCATGATTATTGGGTGCAACTTACTCAAAGTGAAAACCAGATCGCTCAGGCTGAAGCAGAGTATGCCGCCGAACAACAAAATCTGTTGGTAAGAACGGCCAAAGCCTATTTCGCCGTGCTGGCGGCTCAAAGTAATTTGGAGTTTGCCAGAATGGAAAAGCACTCGCTTGAATACCAGTTGCAACAGATGAAGCAACGCCACCTTATCGGGACGGCTGCGATTACCGATTTACAAGAAGCGCAGGCCGGCTTCGATCAAGTCAATGCCAGCGAAATTGATGGTCAACGCAAGCTGCGGGCGGCCAAAACAGCGCTGTCTGAGATCATTGGTGCAGCGAATATCGAACTGAATATCTTGCGGGAAGAATTTCCGTTGGAATACCCTGTCCCAAACAATCTTCAGAACTGGCTGTCTCTGGCACAACAAAATAATCTGACCCTCATTGCTGCCAACAACCGTGCAGAATTGGCCAGAAAAAATATCGAAATACAATTTGCTGGGCATTTACCAACCCTGGATTTGGTAGGCAATTTCGGCATGGCCGATACCGATCGTCCGGCGGGTTTAGTGGCAAATTCTCAGACGGTCGGCGTGCAATTGAATGTGCCGGTTTTTCAGGGTGGTGGCACTGATTCCCGTGTACGTCAGGCTCGTCATCAGTTCCAGGCCGCCCAACAAAACGTCGACAAACAGCGGCGTGCTGCCGAGAGGCAAATTCAGGACGCCTATGAGGGCATAGAATTTACGATTAGTCAGATTCATGCCTTGAAGTCTGCTCAACAATCCACAAAGGTTGCGGTAGAGGCTGCGGAAAAAGGCTTGATGGTGGGTACCCGTATTATGGCTGACGTACTTATCGCCAACCGCAATTATTCACGTACCCAGCGAGATCATGCCCAAGCCCGTTACGATTACATTTTGAACGTTTTGATGTTAAAGCAATCGGCGGGCTCGTTGTCTCGGGGAGATTTAGAGGTGATTAATAGTTGGTTGCATTGATTGAATAGTAGCCGCAAATATCGGGTTACGTTATCTCGCTACGCTCAATAAGCTAACCTGACCTTCGGGATTGGCCAAAGTTTATCCTGCTTCCCCAGCTAATTCCAAAACTGTAATCATCAACACTGGGCTCAAATAGATATCTGATTTTTCTAGTAGTCGCAGTAATGGAGTCACCTCCACAACCAAGCCTTTTTCCTTGGCAGCCAATAGGACTTCCAGGGAACCAATAGTACTAATCTGATTTATTTTAGCCACTTTGCGCCCACGTCGATCATCGATCAATAATTTATCGGCGGACATTTGTTTATATAGTGCTTGAGCGATTACTTAAAAAACTATATAAAACAACAGCTTGTGATATAGCATGCCTTTGAAGAACACCCAGTCCGCTATTGGTGCAAAAAATGCTTAAATCAAGTAACTTGCTGATAATTATGTTTTTTATTTTCACTAAAAATGGATTGGCGAAATCTACTCTCCTGATAGCCGCCTTAAATCTAAAATCGTAACTACTCGCCCCATATACATCCCAGTTCGCCAGCCAGAGCCATTTGAACGGCAATAAGCGGGTTATATCCTTTGTTCGCCATCGTTTGTAGATAGCTCGATATTCGACAATAAGCCTGCGCATAAAGTTCTGTCCTG
>CANNNN010000075.1 GCA_947506075.1 Methylococcaceae bacterium | reverse complement strand
CCTAACATTAGCGTCGCTCCGATGGCCTTTGACATTGATTATTTTGGCACTACCCAGTTTGCTACGCCGTTTAGTGTGAATGGCTTGAATCAGGATGGTTTGCCGGCAGGTAATTTGACCGGCATTGATGTGGATGGCACAGGCGTGGTGTTTGCAAGGTACAGTAATGGTGGCTCAAATGCTTTGGGTCAGGTGGCGCTGGCGCGGTTTCAAAGCAACCAGGCCTTGGCTAAATTGGGCGATACCACCTGGGCGCAGACCTCAAGTTCCGGATCGCCTATCTATGGCGCGGCAGGCGATAACAATTTTGGAACCATTCAGTCATCGGCTCTCGAAGGCTCTAATGTCGATTTATCCGCGCAACTGGTTAAGCTGATTATTGCGCAGCAAGCTTACCAGGCTAATTCTCAGACTATCACCACCGAAAAAACCTTGCTGGAAACGATTCTGCGAGCCTAGTTTGCTGTTTTTATAAGATAAAGGGGGTTGTATGGATAGAAGTTTATATATTGCCATGAGCGGCGCCAAGCAGACTTTGCAAGCTCAAACGGTAAACGCCAATAATTTGGCGAATACCCAGACGACCGGTTTTAAATCCGATTTGGAGCAGTTTCGCAGCAGACCTTTAACCGGTGCAGGCTTTCCGACCCGGGTTTATGCGATGAACGAAAAGCCCTGGCTTGATCTTGCCACCGGCGCGATGCAGACCACCGGTGGTGATCTGGATGTGGCTATTAACGGCGAAGGTTATTTCGCCGTTCAGGGGGCTGATGGTAAAGAGGCTTACACGCGAGCAGGTGATCTGCGAGTTACGACAGAAGGACTCTTAAAGACTGGAGCCGGTTTACAGATTATCGGAGAGGATGGGCCTATCACCATTCCGCCTTCCGAAAAACTGACTATAGGCAGCGACGGCACTATCAGCATTATTCCGCTGGGTTCCGGTAATGCGACCACTCAGGTACAGGTTGGCCGGATCAAGATGGTTAAGTTGGAGCCTGATAATATAGAAAAATCTACCGATGGCTTGCTGCATGCTAAAGATGGCAAGCCGGTCGCCGCTAGTGCTGACGTCAGTCTGGCGCAGGGCGTTTTGGAAGGCAGTAATGTGAATGCGCTTACCGCGATGGTGGATATGATAGAGCTGGCAAGGAATTTCGAGCTGCAAACCAAGGTTATGAAAAGTGTCGATGATAATTCTGCGGCAAGTGCCAAGCTGATGCAGATGTGAGTGTTGTTCTAAAAAACGCAATTAGTCCACCCGAGCCGGACGGGGTTTGCAACCCATCCGCATCAAGCTAAGCGAAAAATGTGTAATTATTCAGTCCACCTCTTTGAAAAAGAGGGGTTAGTGGAGATTTATTTAAATAAATCCCCCTCGATCCCCCTTTTTCAAAGGGGGAGGTGAATATGTTGATTTACTTCCTCTGTGCCGTGTCACTGCCCTTAAATTAAGGACGGACAGTCCCTTCTCCAGCGGGAGAAGGGTAGGATGAGGTGATTAAAATAGGTCTTTTATTCATTTTAACTTCCCCTCACCCAACCCTCTCCCTTTGGAGAGGGCTAAGCTTGATGCATATGGGTTTGCAACCTCGCCTGAAGCGTTTAAATATTCTAGTAATCTACAAAACTTAAGTGACGGAGTTACAAACTCCGTCACTTAAGCAATTCCCCCCGGCCCGATCTAAGCTATTTCCCTGCTGCACAACCTTTCGTGGATGATTCAAACATGGCATGAACCATGCTTTATATTTAAGCAAGACAATAAATTGGCACTAAGGAGATTATCATGACAGAACGCGCATTATGGGTTGCTAAAACCGGTCTGGATGCCCAGCAAACAAGAATGGCGGTTATTTCCAATAACCTGGCAAACGTCAATACCACAGGCTTTAAAAGCGGTAGGGCGATTTTTGAAGACCTTATGTATCAGAATATTAAGCAGGTCGGCGCGCAAGCCACGCAAAATACCCAGTTACCGACAGGTTTACAGTTAGGAACCGGCGTAAAAACGGTTGGAACCGAAAAGCTGCATACCCAGGGCAATGTTCAGCCGTCAGGTAATGCGCTGGATGTGGCAATAAATGGCCGGGGCTTTCTGCAAGTAACGATGCCGAATGGCGATATCAATTATACCCGTGACGGTTCGTTAAAATTAGACTCAACCGGTCAGTTGGTCACTTCAGATGGCTTGCTCCTGAGTCCAGCGATTACCGTGCCGGCCGATGCATTGAGCGTCACTATAGGTTCTGACGGAACAGTATCCGCTTTAATCCCGAATACGACTACGCCGACCGTGTTGGGACAAATCCAGACCGCCAACTTTATCAATCCTACCGGCTTGGAAGCGGTTGGCTCGAATCTTTATCGCGAATCGGGCGCCAGCGGTGCGCCGCTAATTGGTACGCCAGGGCAAGCGGAATTCGGGACTTTGAATCAGGGCTCATTGGAAACCTCTAATGTCAATGTGGTTGAGGAATTGGTCAATATGATTGAAACGCAAAGAGCTTATGAGATGAATTCCAAGGCAATTTCAACCACCGATCAGATGCTGTCCTTTGTGACGCAACAATTATAAGTTAGGAGTGGCGGCATGATGACTCAGAGAAATAGTGTTACTGGCAGTCGAATCAGTCTTTGCGTTTTTGTCGTTACGCTGTCGCTGCTGGAAGCTTGTACGCCGATCCCTATGAGGGATCCTGCGTTTGCGCCGGTTGCCCCTGCTGACTTAAGACCGCCGGTACAAAGCAGCGGATCGATCTACCAGTCCGGTTACGATACGCGCCTGTTTGAAGATCAAACGGCAAAAAGGGTAGGGGATATTCTGACCATTACCCTGCTGGAGAAAACCCAGGCGAAAAAAGCGGACGATCTTAACACGCAAAAAGATACTTCGATGTCAGTTACAGCGCCAACGCTGTTTGGTATGGCATCAAAATTTCTGACCGGTAAC
Organism: Methylococcaceae bacterium; assembly: GCA_947506075.1. Taxonomy (GTDB): domain Bacteria; phylum Pseudomonadota; class Gammaproteobacteria; order Methylococcales; family Methylomonadaceae; genus Methylobacter_A. The sequence continues at coordinate 6,949 of CANNNN010000075.1, read as the reverse complement.
GATCTTGAAACCAAGATGGCGTCAACCAAAGAATTTACCGGGAAGGGCGCCGCCGATCAAAGTAACAGTTTAAGCGGAAATATTTCTGTTACGGTTGTCGACGTATTGCCGAATGGCAATTTAAATGTACGCGGCGAAAAACGAGTGACCTTAAATCAGGGTGACGAATTCATCAGGCTGTCCGGCATCGTCAGGCCGGTCGATATCAATTCATCCAATATTATCACCTCGGACAAAGTGGCCGATGTAACCATTATGTACGTCGGCGAGGGCGCGATGGCGGATGCGAGCAAAATGGGCTGGCTGGCAAGGATAGTCCAAAGCCCCTGGTTTCCCTTCTAAAATAAGGATAAGGATATGAACACGCAAGTTAAGGTTCTGGTTTTATTTTTTTTACTGAGCATAAGCTATGGCGGGTTGGTTTGTGCTGAACGGATCAAGGATATTGCCTCTATCGAAGGCGTCCGCAGTAACCAGCTGGTAGGCTATGGCCTGGTAGTCGGTCTGGGCGCTTCCGGCGATAAAACCAATTTTACCGGGCAAAGTTTACGCAGTATGTTGACGCGCCTGGGCATTACCCTGCCTCCTGGCGTCGATCCCAAATCAAAAAATATTGCAGCGGTCTCTATTCAGGCTGAACTGCCGGCCTTTGCCAAATCAGGCCAGGCGATTGATGTGACGGTCTCATCTATCGGCGACGCGAAGAGTTTAAGGGGCGGGGCGTTGTTAATGAGTCCGCTTAAAGGAGCCGATGGTCAGGTTTACGCGATTGCTCAGGGCAGTTTGATTGTAAGCGGCGTCAGTGCGTCAGGTCAGGATGGTTCAAGCATTACCGTCAACAATCCCAATGTGGGGCGAATCCCTAACGGAGCCATAGTCGAGCGTACGGTTAACACCTCTTTTTCTGAAGGCGATGCATTGATTTTTAATCTGCATAGCTCGGATTTTACTACGGCCAATCGGATGGCGGAGTCTATTAACAAAGTATTGGGCGCTAATACTGCAAAGGCGCTTGATGCGACTTCGGTCAGGGTAAGCGCGCCGGTAGATCCCAATCAAAAAGTGAGTTTTGCTTCGGTGGTCGAAAATATGATGGTTATTCCTGATGATGCGCCGGCGCGGGTGATTGTTAATTCGCGCACCGGGACTGTCGTGATTAACGGTAAAGTCAGGGTTCAGCCTGCGGCGGTATCCCATGGCAGTTTGACAGTCACTATCACTGAAGCGCCTCAGGTAAGCCAGCCCAACGCCTTGTCCGGTGGCCAAACAGTGGTCACCCCGAAATCGAATATAAAGATTAGCGAAGAAAAAAATCACATGTTTGTGTTTAATCCCGGTGTTTCCCTGGATGAAATTGTTAAGGCAGTCAATGAGGTTGGCGCCGCCCCCAGTGATTTGGTGGCTATTCTTGAGGCGCTTAGAGCTGCCGGCGCCTTACATGCCGAGTTAATGGTTATTTAGGCGGAGGTTGTTATGTTAAATGCTCAAAGTGCCGATGTTTATACTGACTTTAACGGGTTGGCTAAATTAAAGACCCAAGCAAGAAAAGACTCGCCGGAAGCCATCAAGGAAGTCGCGAAGCAATTTGAATCAATTTTTTTAAGCAATGTGCTTAAAAGTATGCGTGCCGCAAAGTTGGCTGATGGCGCGATGGATAACGATCAAAGTAAGTTTTATAACGACATGTATGATCAGCAGTTGGCCGTGCATTTATCAGGCTCTCCGGGGGTTGGCTTGGCGGACTTGATTGTCAAACAACTGAGTCCTAAAGCACCTAAAAATGACAAACAGGATATTGAAGATTATCTGAACAAGTCGGGCGGCATCTCAATGGGTTCTGACCAGGTTCATGCGGTCAGGCGGCAGGTAAGTGCAAAAACCGATAGTCCAGCCGTCAGTTTTACCGACGGTTTAGTGACGATCTACCCTTATGTCCAGGAAAGCGGCCCTCTTGATGAGGCGACAAAATTGCCGATGCCAGCTATCGGTGAATTAAAGACTGATCAGGCATTGCCGATACAGTCGGCAGAGGATTTTGTCAGCCGACTGTATCCGCTGGCTGTCCAGGCGGCACGCGAATTGGGCGTGGAACCCAAGGTACTTTTGGCGCAAGCGGCACTGGAAAGCGGCTGGGGACGTTCGACAATTAAAAACGGCAATGGCAGTAATACCTTTAATTTGTTCAACATCAAGGCTGACAAGTCCTGGCAGGGCAAGCAGGCGCAAGTGGCGACACTGGAATTTGATCAGGGCCTTGCTAAAAAAGTGAATTCCGGATTCAGGTCCTATGATTCTTTTCAGGAAAGTTTTAAGGATTATGTGGACTTTATAAAAACTAACCCGCGTTATGGCGATGCGTTAAAAAAAGCCGGTAATGCGCAGCAATACATGCACGAATTACAAAGGGCCGGTTATGCAACCGATCCAAAATATGCTGACAAGATCATCAGTATTTATCAAGGCAATACGATGGCCGACTTTGAGCCGGATGTGATCGTTGCGATGAATCAATGAGCAAATTAAGCTCGGTCTCCAGCTCTCAGAACAGGACGCAATTATGTCGGTTTTAGCCACAGCAACATCGGGTCTCCTGGCCGCCCAGCGAACTTTGGAGACTATCAGTCATAATATAACCAATGCCGGTACTGTCGGCTATAGCCGGCAAACCGCAGAGTACGGCACCAAGCCCGCAGAGCGCACAGGTGCTGGATATATTGGCCAAGGTGTCAATATCACTACGGTCAGCCGCAGCTATGACCAATTTATTACTGCTCGCTTGAACGCCAGTACGGCTTCATTTGCAGAGGCAGATGGTTTCTCCACGATGGCCACCCAAGTAGATGACCTGGTGTCCAATGCTACCTCAGGCGTACCGGTGGCACTTAAATCATTTTTTAATATGGCCAATGAGGTTGCCAATAATCCCACGTCCATTCCTGTCAGGCAGGCTATGCTTTCAGGGGCAGATGCGGTTGCGAAGTCATTTAACGATATGTCGGCCCAGCTGAGCAGTTTCCGTACTCAGGTAAACGGTCAAATGCAATCCATGGTGACTGATGTAAATAGCATGGCTAAAACCATTGCCGAATTGAACGTCAAAATCGTTACTGACACAAGATCTAACGGAGGGCAGCAGCCCAATGATTTGCTGGATCAACGCGATACCTTGCTGAATAAAATCGCACAAAATGTTGGCGTTTCTTCGATTACTCAGACGGATGGCACAGTATCCGTGTTTGTCGGTAACGGACTGCCTTTGGTGCTGGGTATAAACTCTTATGTTATGTCTACAGCTCCTTCAAGTACCGATGGCAGACAGCTGGATATCCTTGTGAACGGACAGAATATAACACCAAGTATTACCGGTGGCGCTTTGAGTGGAGCACTCAAATTTCGCGATACGGTATTGGATCCGGCTCAACAACAACTGGGTCTGGTGGCGGCGGGATTTGCGGGTGCATTTAATCAAATGCATAAAGCAGGATATGACTTAAATGGGGCTTTAGGAACGGCTATGTTTAGTGTGGAAGCAACGTCGGCATCACCCGTTCCCGTTACCTCCTCATCCGGCATTGCCAGTACTATAACTGCGGCCTATGACCCCGCTACTCTTGGAAATTTACAAGCCAGTGATTATCGTTTGGATTATGATGGTGCTGCTTATTCATTGACCCGGTTGAGTGATAATAAAGCAATTTTCACCGCTGGAGCATTACCAGCCACTGTTGAAGGTATGATGATTGATGTGACGACGGCGCCAACAGCCGGGCAAAGTTTTTTGATCAGGCCAACCTATGATGCGGCATCACTTATAAAATCATTGATTACCGATCCTAAACTAGTCGCTGCCGCAGACTCAAATCTCTTAGGGCCTCAACCCGGCAATAATAAGGCGGCGTTAAAGTTTGCCGCGTTGGAAAATACTCCATTATTTGGCGGCTCAGTCAGTTTAAATGGCGCGTACGGCGCACTGGTGTCAAATGTTGCGACATTGACTCAATCCGGGCAAAATAGCAGCGCGGCACAGCAAACCTTATTGAACTCGGTAAAACAGACCCAGTCAAATCTGGCCGGGGTTAATCTGGATGAAGAGGCGGCTAATCTGATTAAGTTTCAGAATGCTTACCAGGCTTCGGCTAAAGCGGTATCAATAGCTAATTCATTATTTACGACCTTAATTGGTGCGATTGCTTAGGAGAGATGAGTATGCGTATTTCAAGTTCATGGGCTCAACAAGCCAATGCCTATTCGCTGATGAATCAATCGGCCAAGGTCAATAAGATACAGATGCAGCTGTCTACGGGGAATAGATTGACAGCGGCGTCCGATGATCCGGTGGCTGCGGCTCACATTGCAGTCCTTAATTTAAATCTCAAGCAGACCGAGCAATATCAGAAAAACATCAGTGTTGGCCAGCAACGGCTGGGGCAGGAAGCGGATGTATTGACCAGTGCCGTAGAGGTTGTTAATAAAATAAAGGAATTAGGGATTAGAGGCTTGAATGGTATTACTGGTTCGGCAGCCCGAACAGGTATAGCAAATGAGATGAAAACGCTTAGGGATCAGTTGCTTACCATTGCTAATACCCAGGATGCAAGTGGCGGGTATATTTTTTCCGGATTTAAAACGGGTACTCCGCCATTTGCTGAAAAGGTTCCTGGCCCTGGTTATGATTATAATGGCGATCTCTCTCAGCGCAGTCTTCAAATAAGCACAGGAAGTACGGTTCTTGACGGGAATCCGGGTACGGACGTATTCGGAACACCTACAGGCGCAGCTGCAGTTCCTGGCGCTCTCACTTCGAGTGCGGGTAATATTTTCGAGGCGATCGACAGGTTTACTGCGGATATGTTGCTTGATAATCCAGATAAAAGATCGCTGACCGACCTGCAAACATCGCTAGATAAGATATCGACTGTTCAGTCCTCAGTCGGAGGAAGACAGAACGCCTTGGACGATCAGAAAAATATAAACGACGATAATATTCTTGCACTGAAAGGCTCATTAGGAAAAGAGCAGGATCTGGACTATGCCGATGCAATGACGCAATTCAATTTGCAATCTACAGTTTTGCAGGCCGCTCAACAATCCTATAGCAAGGTGCAGGGCCTATCGCTGTTTAATTATCTTTAAGCCGGATTCGAGATTTCAAAAAGGGGATTGATAGATTATCAATCCCCTTTTTGTTTGTAGCGGCGAGATTACGGATAAATGACTTTGGGCGTAAAGTTGGCTGCGGGATATTTCGGATCAAACTCGCTTGCCTTTTCTGCGGTTTTTTGGGGTTGGCATTGAGGTGTGGCTTTGACGGATTCTTTGTCGATATAGATGACTTTGGGTTGAAAGTTTGCAGCAGGGTAGGGATCAGCGCCGCCAGCCGATGCGGTAAAAGAAGCTAATGCAGTAACAGCTATCGACAATCCTAAGATAAATATTTTTTTCATATAGTGAACCTTGGCTGATTTATACGGTTGGGCAATTTATTACGGCTGGAGTATCCGGTATTTTAGGCCGATCTGCAACTGTTTTTAGCGTCGTAAAGTTGTCACAAAAGTTGTCTGATATCAGGATGATTTTGCAATAACTGCTGCCGGAAGGATTCAATAACAAGCTCATTGTGGCGCTCAGATCGGGCGATAGGTACGATGATTTCACTGACGACCTGCATCGGCGAGGCTGACAAAAATATCAGCCGATCCGCCAGTGCAATGGCTTCGCGCAGATCATGGGTCACAAACAAAACGGTATGCGGGCGATGTTGCCACAGTTTCAGCAGCAGTTCCCTGACTTGTCTTGCGGTCGGGGCATCCAGCGACACAAATGGCTCATCCATCAGCAATACCTCAGGATCAACCGCAAACGCCCTGATGATCGCGACGCGCCGACTCATGCCCAGAGACAATCGCTCAGGATAAGCATGTTGCGAGGACGTTAACTGCATGAGCTCAAGCAAGTCATCAATGATTTCGGACCTATTCTCAGGCGCTGCGTGCGCATCCAGCGCCAACTCAATGTTTTCCCTAACCGTCCGCCAGGGCAGCAGGCGGGGATTCTGGAAAACATAGCCAATCTTGGGCCGGGTGTGCTGCAGACCTACCTGTATATCGCCATCGTAATCATCATCCAGACCGGCAATAATATTCAGCAGCGTGGTTTTGCCGCAGCCGGACGGGCCGACCAGGCAAATGAATTCATTAGATTTCAGCGATAGCTTAAGATTGTAAATACTCGGCTGAGTCGCCGTCGGATAGGTTTTGCTGTTGATCTGAATCTGAATGTCAGTCATCTGCGCCACCGCAAAGCTTTTTTATCCAGCGGTTTTAAAATCAGCAGTTCTATCATTTGAATGACTGCAACAAAGGCAATCGTATAAGCCAGAATGCTGGCGACATCAAACAGCTGAAAAAACAAATGCAGCTGATAGCCCATGCCGTTGCTGCGGCCCAATAGCTCGACGACCAGGATGATCTTCCAAATCAGGGCCAAACCGGAGCGGGTAGCACCCATTACAAACGGATGCAGTTGCGGCCAGATAACGTGAACCAGGGTCTTGCGCTTGCCGAAATGATAACAGCGCGCCATATCCAGCAAATCCTGATCCAGCGTACGTGTGCCTTCCCTGATCGTGACTATCACGTTGGGCAATTTGTTGATCACCACCGCGAGTATCGCCGCCGATTCAACCAAACCAAACCAGACATAGCACAGGATAATCGTGACCAGCGCCGGGACATTCAGGAAAATCACCAGCCAGTTGTCAAAGAAGGCGTCGAGTTTTTTGTTGCGGCCCAGAGCGATACCTATCGCGCAACCGAGCAGCATCGCAATCGTAAAGCTGACCACCAGACGGAGCAGGGTAACGCCCAAGTGAAACAACAGTTGCCCCGACATGCAACTCTGCCAGAAAACGCGCGCTACCGCTTCGGGCGTCGGCAAGGTGTCGCTGTTT
>CANNNN010000074.1 GCA_947506075.1 Methylococcaceae bacterium | reverse complement strand
GAAACAGTCCTATCTCGATTACGCCATGAGCGTTATCGTCGGTCGAGCCCTTCCAGATGTCAGAGACGGCCTAAAGCCGGTGCATCGCCGCGTGCTATACGCGATGAGCGAGCTGGGCAATGACTGGAACAAGCCTTATAAAAAATCGGCGCGTGTAGTCGGTGACGTGATCGGTAAATACCATCCACATGGCGATACCGCCGTTTATGACACCATGGTTCGGATGGCGCAGCATTTTTCGCTGCGCTATATGCTAATCGACGGACAGGGAAATTTTGGTTCGGTAGATGGTGATTCCCCTGCGGCAATGCGTTATACCGAAGTGCGCATGTCGAAAATCGCTCATGAATTGCTGGCCGATCTGGATAAGGAAACCGTCGATTTTGCGCCGAACTATGATGAATCAGAGTCCGAGCCGAGGGTCTTGCCTACCCGAGTGCCGAATCTGCTGATTAACGGTTCTTCCGGTATTGCGGTCGGTATGGCGACCAATATTCCGCCGCATAATTTGACTGAGGTGGTCAGCGCCTGTCTGGCGATGATCGATCAGCCGGATCTAACCGTGCATGACTTGATGGCTCATATCCCTGGGCCCGATTTTCCAACGGCGGCCATTATCAATGGCGCTGCAGGTATTTACAGTGCTTATACCACTGGGCGCGGCAAGATTTATTTACGCGCGCGCTGTCATTTTGAAGACATCGGCGATAGTAGTCGACAAGCGATTATCACCACGGAATTACCCTATCAGGTCAACAAGGCCCGGTTGCTGGAAAAAATTGCCGAGCTGGTTAAAGAAGGCAAGCTGGAAGGCATTTCCGGTTTGCGCGATGAGTCGGACAAAGACGGCATGCGGATGGTGGTCGAGCTGCGTCGCGGCGAAATGCCCGAGGTAGTGTTAAATAATCTGTACAAGCAGACTCAATTTCAGACGGTGTTCGGCATTAATATGGTTGCGCTGCTGGATGGTCGTCCGCACTGCATGAATCTTCGCGAAATTATCAGCGCCTTTATCAATCATCGACGCGAAATCGTTACCCGTAGAACCATTTATAATTTGCGCAGGGCCAGGGAAAGAGCGCATATCCTGGAAGGGCTTGCGGTCGCCTTAGCCAATATCGATGAGATGATTGCACTGATCAAGGCGGCGGCTACACCGGCTGAGGCTAAGGTCGGTTTATTGGAAAAGGACTGGGACGCTGGTCTGGTTGCAGCATTGCTGGATAGAGCCGATGCGGATAGATCCAGGCCGGATGATTTAGGTCTGGAATTTGGTATGAGCGCCGGTATTTATCGATTGTCTGAAACTCAGGCTCAGGCCATCCTTGAATTGCGCTTGCATCGACTGACCGGTTTGGAGCAGGATAAGATAGTCAACGAATACAAGCTTTTGCTGGAACAAATAGACGAATATCTGTTTATTCTGGGCAGCGATGTTCGCCTGATGGAAATCATCAGGGAGGAATTGGTCGCTATCAAGGAACAGTATTCCGACGAGCGGCGCACCGAAATCATGCAAAATCATTCGGATTTATCCGATGAAGATCTGATTACCGAAGAAGACATGGTGGTTACCATGTCGCACGAAGGCTATGTCAAGTCCCAGCCATTGACTGACTACAAGGCGCAACGGCGTGGCGGTCGAGGCAAGTCGGCCACGGCAACTAAAGAGCTGGATTATGTCGACAAGCTGATTGTGGCCAATACCCACGATATTATTTTATGCTTCTCATCCTTGGGCAAAGTCTACTGGCTTAAAGTTTTTCAATTGCCGGTTGCGAGTCGTGCGGCCAGAGGCAAGCCTTTCGTTAATTTGCTGCCGTTGGAGCAGGGCGAAAAAATCAATGCGATCTTGCCGATACGCGAATTTACTGACACTAAGTTCATTTTTATGGCAACCTCGGCGGGCACCGTCAAAAAGACCCCGTTAAAAGAATTCGAGCGCCAGCGCACTAACGGTAAGATCGCGATCGACTTACGCGAAGGCGATACCTTGGTCGGCGTTGCGGTGACTGACGGTCAGCAAAATGTGTTGTTGTTCGGTAGCACCGGCAAGGCAGTCTGCTTTAATGAAGCCGATGTGCGCTCTATGGGCAGAACGGCATCCGGTGTTCGCGGAATGCGTTTACAGGAAGGGCAAAAAATCATTTCCCTGATTATCGCGACCGAAGGCACGGTGCTGAATATCACCGAAAACGGTTACGGCAAACGCACCAAGCTTGAAGAGTTTACCTGTCATAAACGCGGCGGCCAGGGCCTGATTGCGATACAAACCTCGGCGCGTAACGGCGCGGTGATTGGTGCAGTGCTGGTCAATGACAACGACGAAATCATGCTGATTACCGATGGCGGCACCTTGGTGCGCACCCCGGTCGAGGGTATTTCTGTGGTTGGCAGAAACACTCAGGGCGTGACGATTATCAAGCTAGGTAAAAATGAAAAAGTCATAGGCGTCGATCGCATCGAAGGTCTGGCAGGCGTGGATGATGTTGAGATTTTAGATGAAGAGGGTGTGGCGTCAGAAGATGATTTGATTGCTGATGACCAGGATGATGCTGAATCAGCACTGGATGCCTCGGATGAAGCCGCAAATGACGATAGTGAATCAGGTGAGGAATTGTAATGACCAGAGTTTATAATTTTAGCGCAGGCCCGTCTGCATTTCCCGAATCGGTGTTGCAGCAAGCCCAGCAGGAAATGCTGGAATGGCGCGACAGCGGAATGTCGGTCATGGAAATGAGCCATAGAGGCAAGCATTTCTCTATCATTGCCGAAGCGTTGGAAAACGATTTGCGAATGCTGCTTGCGGTCCCTGAAAACTATAAGGTACTGTTTTTGCAAGGCGGCGCCTCGGCGCAGTTTTCGCTGATCCCGCAAAATATCCTGAACGGCAAGACCAAAGCCTGTTATTTGAATACCGGCGCCTGGTCGGAAAAAGCCATCAAGGATGCCGGGGGTTATTGTGATGTGGTGGTTAGCGCCAGCTCAGAAAACACCAAATTTACTACGATTCCTGATGCATCTAGCTGGGCTATCGACAGTGCTGCTGCTTATCTGCACTATACCTCGAATGAGACCATACATGGCGTTGAATTTCACTCCTGCCCGGACAGCTTTGGTCTGCCGCTGGTTTCGGATATGTCCTCAAATATCTTGTCGCGCAAGATTGATGTCAGTCAGTACGGTTTGATCTATGCCGGAACGCAGAAAAACATGGGGCCGGCTGGCGTTACCGTGGTCATCGTCAGAGATGATCTGATCGGTCTTGCACCTAAGACTGTACCTTCGGTTTTTAATTATGCCGAACAGGCAAAAAATCAATCGATGCTTAATACCCCGGCTACTTATAGCTGGTATCTGGTCGGTCTGGTGCTGAAATGGTTAAAAGAGCAGGGCGGTGTCGAGGGTATCGAACAGCGCAATATCGCAAAATCTGCGAAGCTGTATCAGGCCATCGACCAGTCGACTTTATATTCCAATCCGGTAGAAATATCGTCCCGTTCGCGGATGAATGTGCCGTTTATTCTGAGTGATGAAAGTCTGGATAAACCGTTTTTGGCAGCAGCGGAAGCGAATGGCTTGTTTGAATTGAAAGGCCATCGTTCGGTCGGCGGCATGCGGGCCAGTATTTATAATGCGATGCCGGAAGCCGGCGTATTGGCCTTGATCGATTTTATGGCTGAGTTTGAGCGTACTCATTAATCAAAAGCCTAGTTAGCGATCCACTCCCCAAAAAGCGGGGAAAAGTGTTGTAATTGCGCTCATAAAATTATTCGTATTTTCAACTGGTTGAAATGAGCGCATTGAGAGACAAAATGGAATACGGATAGGACAGATTCAGACGTATTTTTTTAAAATATATTTAGTTTTTAATCAGTGAATATCCGTTTAGAACCGTGCTCCATAAATCTTTTTTGAAAACCTAGAAATTGAACCAGGCCACCATGTTATCCGTCACCCCACTTTCTGAATTACGAGATAAAATAGATACTATCGATCAGCAGATTTTGCTATTGATTAATCAGCGTGCATCTTACGCAATGGAAGTTGCCAGAACCAAGATTGCCCAGGGTGAACAAGGCACGTTTTATCGCCCGGATCGTGAGTCCTTGGTATTGCGGCGCATTAAAGACTTGAATCAGGGGCCTTTATCGGATGATATGTCGGCTCATTTTTTCAGGGAATTGATGTCGGCGTGCTTGGCGCTGGAAAAGCCGCTGGATGTAGCATATTTAGGGCCGGAAGGCACTTTTACCCAGCAGGCGGCGATCAAGCATTTCGGGTCTTCCGTTAAAACCGTGCCTTCGGCAAGCATTAACGAAATTTTCACTGCGGTCGAGAACGGCAGCTGTCAGTTCGGCGTGGTGCCGGTCGAAAACTCTACCGAAGGCGTCATCAGCCATACGCTAGATCGATTTTTGACGTCACCGCTAAAAATATGCGGTGAAGTTGAAATCAGAGTGCATCAAAACCTGATGGGCTTGGTTGATAGCCTGGATGAAGTCACTGAGGTTTTTTCGCATCAGCAATCTTTGGCGCAGTGTCGTCAGTGGCTGGATAAACATTTGCCGAACGCCAGAAGAACGGCTGTCAACAGCAACACCGAGGCCGCAAGACTAGCATCAACTAATAAACAAGCGGTTGCAATAGCGCCGATCGTTGCAGCGGAAATTTATAAGCTGAAGGTGCTACAAAAAAATATCGAAGACGAGTCTAACAACACGACCCGTTTCATCATTATCGGGCAGCAAATATCCACCTCCACAGGTAAAGATAAGACCTCACTGGTCGTGTCTACCGATAATCAACCCGGAGCCCTGTATAGGATACTGGAGCCTTTTGCGCGGTTTAATATCGACATGGTGCAAATTGAATCAAGGCCATCACGCCAAGGCTTGTGGGATTATGTGTTTTTTATCGATATTGAGGGCCACAGTGAAGATATTGATGTCGCTAGGGCCTTAGCTATATTAAAAGACAACGTTAAAATGCTCAAGCTGTTGGGTTCTTATCCTAAGGCTGTACTTTGATCATTTATTAGAATTTTCATCCACGATAAACCTTAATTTTCCACAAAAACACGAAATATATTAGTAAGCAGGTTGTTAGCTGTTTTTTAAATTTTCGTGCCTTTCGTGCTTTTGTGGACGAAATGATTTTAAATACTTTTGCCAAACTGTGAGCTATGAACAACAGCGATAATATTTACAGCCTTGCCGTGTCCGGCGTGCAAAAACTTGTCCCTTATACGCCCGGCAAGCCGATAGCCGAGCTTGAGCGTGAGTTGGGACTGACACAGATCATAAAACTTGCGTCGAATGAAAATCCTTTAGGTCCGGGGGGAAAAGCTCTGGCTGCGATACAGGCTAGCTTGGCGGATTTAGCTTTGTATCCGGATGGCAACGGCTTTGATTTAAAGTTCGCGTTATCTGAAAAATATGCGCTCGATATGAGTCAGGTTACGCTCGGCAATGGTTCCAATGAAATTTTGGAGTTGGTTGCTAGGGCGTTTTTGACACCCGGCCTTGAGGTGATTTTTTCGCAGTATGCGTTTGCAGTATATCCGTTGGTGACTCAGGCGGTAGGCGCTACGGCGGTTGTCGCGCCGGCGTTGAATTATGGTCACGATCTTGATGCGATGCTGGAGCGGGTTAATGACAAGACGCGGCTGATTTTTATCGCAAACCCCAATAATCCAACCGGCACCTTACTGGCGCATGATCGTTTGCAGGCATTCCTTCAGGCGCTACCGGACACTTGCGTGTGCGTGCTTGATGAAGCATATTGTGAGTTTGTCGGTAATAAGGCTGCGGGTGATTCAATAGCCTGGTTGAAAGATCACCCCAACCTATTAATTACCCGTACTTTTTCCAAGGCCTACGGCCTTGCCGGATTGCGCATAGGCTATGGTTTATCCAGTCCGCAACTAGCCGATATTTTGAATCGGGTGCGTCAGCCGTTTAATAATAATTTGCTGGCCTTGGCCGCTGCCGCTGCGGCATTGACTGATATCGAACATTTGCAAAATACGCTTGCCTGTAATTCTCAAGGTATGCAGTTGATAACCGAAGGTTTTAAAAATCTGGGACTGGAATGGGTAGTGTCGGCGGGCAATTTTGTACTGGTCGATCTCAAAATGCCTGCGCTGCCGATTTATGAGGCATTACTACGTAAAGGCGTTATTGTTAGGCCGGTCGGCGTGTATGATTTGCCGAATCATCTGCGGATTACCATAGGTACGCCTACCGAAAATCGGCTGTTTCTACAAGCATTGACTGAAGTGATGTCCAGCTAATGTTTAACCGGCTTTGCATTATAGGCGTTGGTTTGATAGGCGGATCTATCGCCAGGACTGCGCGGCAGCAGAGCTTGTGTCATTACATAGTCGGCTATGGCCGAAAGCAGGACGAGCAGAATCTGCAAGCGGCAAAACTTTTGGGTGTCATTGATGATTATAGTCTGGAGTTGGCTATCGCTGTTCAGGGTGCCGATTGCGTCGTGATTGCTACGCCGGTTGCGAGTATAGAAAGTATCTTTGCCCAGCTTATGCCCTTATGGTCGGAGCTTACGATATATACCGATGTCGGAAGCACTAAGGGCAGCGTCATTGCTGCAGCCGAGCGGGTTTTTGGCTTTGTTCCGGCTAATCTGGTGCCCGCTCATCCGATTGCCGGCGCTGAACAAAGCGGCGTAGCCGCATCAATTAATGATTTGTTCGTCAATAAACGGCTGATTATCACGCCGGTCAGTAATACTAAGCCTGAAGCGGTGCAAAAAATTCAGTCTTTCTGGGAACGGCTGGGATCCTTGGTAACGGTCATGGATGTGAGGCATCATGACGGCGTATTGGCCGCAACCAGTCATTTGCCGCATATCCTGGCCTTTGCGCTGGTCGATATGCTCGGTCATAAAGACGAGCAGAGTGAGATTTTTAAATATGCGGCGGGCGGCTTTAAGGATTTTACGCGCATTGCTTCCAGTGATCCGATCATGTGGCAGGATATTTGCACTGCCAATAAAAATGAAATCATCCCTTTAATTGAGCAGTTAAAAGGAGAATTAGATAAAATACAACATTTGCTGGAAACGAATGACGCCCAGCAGCTTTTTGAAACCTTTACGTATGCCAGAAATGCACGGCAACGCTTTCTTGATCAATCCGATACTACACATATGTCAAAATCAATTACATTTCAGGTTCAACCCGGCGGTAAATTACAAGGCGAGGCACGTGTGCCGGGCGATAAGTCAATGTCACACAGGTCGATCATGCTGGGCTCGCTGGCGACAGGTGTAACCCATGTCAAAGGTTTTCTGGAAGCAGAGGATGCATTGGCAACTTTGCAGGCTTTTCGGGATATGGGAGTTGATATCGAAGGCCCGATCAATGGTGAACTGACTATACAGGGTGTCGGCAAGCACGGTTTGAAAGCGCCAAAAAAGGATTTATATCTCGGCAACTCGGGGACATCAATGCGTTTGCTGAGTGGATTATTATCGGGTCAGGCATTTAACTCGGTATTAACCGGCGATCTTTCCTTGTCCGGCAGGCCGATGAAACGGGTGACCGATCCCTTGGCAGCGATGGGCGCCGATATAAAAACCACTGAGGCCGGTACGGCGCCGTTACATATCACTGGCAGGGCAGGGCAGTTAACTGGCATAGATTACGCGATGCCGATGGCCAGCGCGCAGGTTAAGTCCTGTCTGCTGCTTGCAGGCATGTATGCGCAAGGCGTAACCAGCGTGACCGAGCCTGCGCCGACCCGCGATCATACCGAGCGTATGCTATCCGGGTTTAATTATCCGGTACAAAAACAAGGCAATAAAGTCAGCATCACCGCTGAAGGCAGTTTAACGGCCTGCGATATTGATGTGCCCAGCGATATTTCATCGGCGGCATTTTTTCTGGTCGGGGCATCGATTGCACCCGGTTCGGATCTATTGTTAAAGCATGTGGGCATCAATCCTACGCGCACCGGCGTCATCGACATCCTCAGATTGATGGGGGCCACCATCGAAGTCCTTAATGAGCGCGTTGTCGGTGGTGAGCCGGTAGCCGATCTGCATGTGGTTTACAGTCCGCTTAAAGGCATAGACATTCCTGAACATCTAGTGCCGCTAGCTATCGATGAGTTTCCGGTGTTGTTTATCGCCGCAGCCTGTGCTGAAGGTCAAACCCGATTATCTGGCGCCGAAGAGCTCAGGGTCAAAGAATCGGATCGCATTCAGGTCATGGCGGACGGTTTGCTTATCTTGGGTGTTGATGCGCAACCTACCGCAGATGGTATGATAATTCAGGGCGGCGCTATAGGAGGTGGCGAGGTCATATCGCATGGCGACCACAGAATTGCGATGGCCTTTTCAATCGCCGGACTTCGTGCTGATGCCCCCATTTCCATTCATGATTGTGAGAATGTGAATACATCGTTCCCAGAGTTTAGATACTTGGCCCAGCGTTTAGGTCTAGATCTGATCTGCAAGGAAGGCTAGTGGTTATTCCGGTTCTGACTATTGATGGTCCTAGCGGTGCAGGGAAAGGCACGGTTAGCAGGGCTGTAGCAAAAAAACTGGGCTGGAACTATCTAGATAGCGGCTCTATTTATCGTTCTCTGGCCGTTGCAGCGTTAAAGCAGCAAGCTGATTTTGGAAATGAGGCTTTGATAGTCAATATAGCCAAAGCTATGGTGCTGGAGTTTGATTGCGGAGATGAATTGGTCGTTAGACTGGATGGTGTAGACATTACCGGGCAGTTAGGTCTTGAAAGTACCGGTAATGCGGCTTCCATCGTTGCGGCGCTCCCTGAAGTCAGGCAGGTTTTGTTGCAAAAACAGAAGGATTTTAAGAAATTGCCAGGACTGGTTGCAGATGGCCGTGACATGGGAACGGTCGTTTTCCCCGAAGCTAAAAATAAGGTTTTTTTAACAGCCAGCGCAGTAGAAAGAGCTCAAAGAAGATATAAACAGTTGATAGAAAAAGGGATTGATGCTAACCTTATACAGATAACAACCGAAATATCAGAACGTGATCGTCGTGATATGGAGCGTAAGACCGCCCCATTAGCCATAGCCGATGACGCGCTTTATATCGATTCTTCGGATATGACACTAGCAGCTGTTATTGAAGAAGTACTGAATTTAATCCATTAAGGATTTTTTATGTGGTCACCACAATGTTTGTGAGTGATTTTTTTTAACTTTGATAAAGAAAAGGCTTGTTCGAGTTTCGACAGGCTTGGGAATGGAAAATGAGCGAAAGCTTTGCTGAATTATTTGAACAAAGTCTAACCAAGACGGAAATGCGTCCTGGTGCCATGTTAATGGGTACAGTTGTCGATATCGAAAACGATATGGTCATCGTCAGTACGCATTCAAAATCAGAAGGTGTCATTCCAAAATGGCAGTTTCTAAATAACGATGGCGAACTAGAAGTTGCCATTGGCGACATCGTAGAGGTTGCGCTTGATTTATTTGAAGATGGCCTGGGTGCTACACTTCTTTCCCGAGATAAAGCGAAGAAAAACAAAGCTTGGTCCGAACTTGAAACTGCTTTTGAAAAAGAGTTAACCATTGTCGGCCGTATTAACGGTAAAGTTCGTGGTGGTTTCACTGTTGCAGTCGGAGCATTACGTGCCTTCCTACCGGGTTCACTGGTTGATGTTCGTCCAATCAGAGACACGACTTTCCTGGAAAATCGTGACCTGGAATTCAAAGTTATAAAAATCGATCAAAAACGTAATAATGTGGTTCTGTCTCGTCGTGCTGTAGTAGAAAAAGAATACAGTGCAGAAAGAGAAGAATTGCTGAAAACGCTGGAAGAAGGCGCAGTGGTTACTGGCGTGGTTAAAAACCTGACCGATTATGGCGCTTTTATCGACCTGGGTGGTATTGACGGTCTGTTACATAT